>NZ_JAMSHW010000041.1:0-33428 GCF_023757525.1 Pseudomonas sp. MWU13-3659
TCCAGCCCTCTGCGCAATTGGCCAAGCCGTATGTGATGGTGGGCGTGAACATCTTCGCGGCGCACAGCGACGCTGAGGCTGACTACCTGGCCAGTTCGCACCGCAAGTGGATGCTCGACCTGCATGTCGGGCGCCACGGGCTGCTGCCCAAGCCCCAGGAGCGTTATGTCGAAGGCTTGCCCGGGCATGAACGGGCGGTGCTGGAGCAGGTGATGGCCTGCACCATCGCCGGTGGGTCGCAGCGGGTTCGCGAAGGGTTGCGTGCGTTGATCGAGCAGACGGGCGCCGATGAGCTGATGATCGATTGCCGGATGCATGATCCGCTGGCACGGCAACGATCACACGCTTTTACGGCGCAGGCTCTGGCTGAACTGAACTGAAAGGTGCCGGCCTCTTCGCGCAAACGCGAGCGAGGCCTACACCGCCCTGACGTTGAGCAGACGCACGCCCAGGCCGATGAACAGCGCGCCGGTGGCCCGCTTGAACCAGGCGGCCAGGGGCGAGGCTTTCAGGCGCACGCCGAAGCGGTAGGCGGTGAAGCAGTAGAACGAGTGCACCAGGCAGACGATCAGCGAGCCGCTCAGGTACATCGCCGCGAACTGGCCGAAGATCGGCCGGCCGGGCTCGAGGAACTGCGGCAGGAAGGCGCAGAAGAACACCAGGGTCTTAGGGTTGCTCACGGAAACCAGGAAGGCCTCGACGGCGATGCGCCATTGCGTCTGGGGTGGCGTTGCGACCGTCTGGGCAGCCGGAGCGGCAGGGCTGCCGGGCGTCAGCAGTTGGCGCAGGCCGAGATAGATCAGGTAGCCGGCGCCAGCCAGCTTCAGCACCAGGAATGCCGTGGGCAGCGAGATCAACAGCGCGCCCACGCCCATGGCCACGGCGGTGATGGTCAGCAGTTGCGCGGTGAGGTTGCCGAACAAGGTCATGCCCATGCCGGAGGGGCCGTGGCGCAGGGCATTGCGCACGGTCAGCAGGACGTTGGGGCCGGGGATGAGCGAGGTCAGCAGGTAGGCGAAGGAGAAGGTCAACCAGAGGTGCAGGGCCATGGTGCGCGTCCTTTGCGCGGGGGAAAGGTGCACAATGCCAGCAAACTGAGGAATTCACCACGGTGTTTGGCACCGGCCTTGCCGGTGTTCGCCAGCAAGGCTGGCTCCTACCAGGATCGCATAAGGTTTGAGGAGAAGAAGGGCGCTTGCGGCGCCCTCGCTGTATTCAGGCCTGCTTCAGGAATGGATAGTCCGTATACCCCTCGGCCCCGTTGGCATAGTCGAACTGCGCCCGATGCTCGTTCAGCGGCGCCTGCAGCCGCAGGCGTTCCACCAGGTCCGGGTTGGCAATGAACGCACGGCCGAATGCCACCGCATCGATCAGCCCACGGCTGAGCAAGTCTTCGGCTTTTTCGGTGGTATAGGCGCCCGCCGCCACGATCACGCCTGGATACACCGCGCGAATCGCCTCGCGGAATTCATCGCGCAGTGGCTGGCCACCGGCCCAGTCCGGTTCGGACAGGTGCAGGTAGGCCAGGTTGCGCTTGGCCAGCTCACCAATCAGGTACAGCCCGGCAGCCTCCTGATCCTCGCCGTTGTCGACGCCATTGAAACCACCCAGCGGGAAGATGCGGATGCCCACCCGGTCGCCACTCCACTGGGCGATGGCGGCGTCCACCGCTTCGAGCACGATACGCGCACGGTTCTCGACACTGCCGCCGTAGCGGTCGTCACGAATGTTGGCGCTGGGGGTGAGGAACTGGTGCAGCAAGTAGCCATGGGCGGCGTGCAGTTCGATGAAGTCGAAGCCGGCCTCGCGGGCATTGGCGGCGGCTTGGCCGAAGTCGGTGACGATCGCGGCGATCTCGGTTTCGCTCAGGGCGCGTGGCACGGAAGTTTCGACGCGGATCACCTTGCGGTTTTCGTCACGCAGCGAGGTCCGGGCGTTGGCCGGCAGCGCGGAAGGCGCCACGGGCGCGTCGCCGTTCGGTTGCAGCGAGGTGTGCGATACGCGGCCGGTGTGCCAGACCTGCACGGCGCTGTGGCCGCCGTCGGCGTGGATGCCGTCGTTGACCCGGCGCCAGGCGGCGATCTGCTCGGGGGTGTGGATGCCCGGCGAACCGGAATAGCCCTTGGCCTGGAAGGAGATCTGCGTGGCTTCGCTGATGATCAGCCCGGCGCTGGCGCGCTGGCGGTAGTACTCGGCCATCAGTGGCGTCGGCACATCGCCGGGTTCCAGACTGCGCAGGCGGGTAAGCGGTGCCATGAAGACCCGGTTGGGCAGTGTCAGAGGGCCGAGTTTGAGGGGTTCGAAGAGTTTCATCGGGGCTCCATCGGAAAGTTGATTCGATGGCGCGCACGATACCGAGGTGATTGGGGAAAGGGGGGACCGGTACCCCGGCGCCTGGCTCCCCAATTGGCGTTGCCCCCTGTAGGAGCGGCTTCAGCCGCGATCACCCGCAAAGCGGGTGCCATACAACCGCGACGGCCCCATCGCGGCTGAAGCCGCTCCTACAGGTCCTATGCCACCATCAAGCCCTCGGCAAACGCCCGGTCACGAAATGCGCCACATCGTTGAACCCAGGCGTCGAGGCATGCCCCGGCGTTACCAGTGAATCGATGAAGGCTTCGTCCTCGGCCGTAATCTTGATTTCCAGCGCCCCGGCATAAGTGTCCCATTGCGCCTCGGTGCGCGGCCCGACGATGGCCGAGCTGACCAGACGGTTGTTCAGCACCCAGGCAATGGCGAACTCGACGATACCGACCCCCTTGGCCTCGGTGTAGGCGTGGATCTTCTGGGCGATGGCCAGCGACTCCTGGCGCCATTCCACTTCCATGATCCGCTTGTCCTGGCGCCCGGCGCGGCTGCCGGCGTCCGGTGTCGAGCCCGGCGCGTACTTGCCGCTGAGCACACCACGGGCCAGGGGGCTGAACGGCACCACGCCCAGGCCGTGGTAGGCGGCGGCGGTGAGCTGTTCGGGCTCGGCCTGGCGGTTGACGATGTTGTACAGCGGCTGGCTGACCACCGGCTTGGCCACGCCCAGGCGTTCGGCGACGTTGCAGATCTCGGCGATGCGCCAGCCGCGGAAGTTGCTCACGCCCCAGTAGCGGATCTTGCCCTGGGCCAGCAGGTCGCCGATGGCGCGCACGGTTTCCTCCAGCGGCACCGCGTGGTCCTCGCGGTGCAGGTAGTAGATGTCCAGGTAGTCGCTGCCCAGGCGCGTGAGGCTGGCTTCGAGGGCATTGAACAGGTGCTTGCGCGACAGGCCGCTGCGGTTGGGTACGCCGTCGACTGGGCCGTAGCCGGCTTTCGAGGCGACGATCCAGTCCTGCCGGTTGCGCGTCACCGCCTCGCCGACGATCTCTTCCGAGCGCCCGCCGTTGTACACGTCGGCGGTGTCGATGAAGTTGATGCCCTGGTCCCAGGCCTTGTCGATGATGCGCAGCGCGTCTTCGGTGCTGGTCTGCTCACCGAACATCATGCTGCCCAGGGTGAGGGCCGAGACTTGCAGGCCAGAGTGGCCGAGGGGGCGGTAGATCATGCTCGCGGGTCCTTGTCAGGCGATGTGATCCAGTGGTTTTACACATAACCGCCCCTGTTTGAAAGGGCCGTGGAACAGGGTTGCCTGTAGGAGCGGCTTCAGCCGCGATAGAGGCGACGCGGTGCCCGGTACCCGCTTCGCGGGTGATCGCGGCTAAAGCCGCTCCTACAGAGGTTGTGCCGAATCATTGAGTTATGTGGCTAGTGGTGTCGATCAGCTCGCGGGCTTCGCGGCTGGACAGTGGGCGCTTCATCCGCTGCGACAACATGGCCATGGCGTCCGAGTAACCCTTGGCAATCACGGCCTCGACCTCGTCGTCGATGCACTGCAGGGCAATAAAGTCGCCGTGCTCCGGCTCGCCGACGAACTCGATGCGGTTCCAGTAGCGGCCATGCCCCAGCACCTCGTAGGTGCGCCCGTGCTGGTAGGTCCAGAAGAACGGCACGTCGTCATAGCGGCGCCGCTCACCGAGCATGTTGGCGGCGGCGATCACACCGTGCTGCTGCGCCAAGCGCCAGTGCTCGATGCGCACCGGGCGGCCGGCGAGGGGAAAGCGGGCGATATCGCCGGCTGCCCACAGGCCGTCGCTGGCGTGCAGATGGGCGTCGACTTCGATGGCGCCGTCCTCGCCCAGGGGCAAACCCTGCACATAGCGCGTGGCCGGGGAGACGCCGGTGCCCAGCAGCACCAGCGGGGTGGCCAGCCGTTCGCCGTTGGCCAGCACTACCGCCTCGACCCGTTCCTTGCCCTCAAAGGCGGTCACTTCGGTCGGGCCGTGGAACACCACGCCCTTGCGTTCATGGAGTTCACGCAGCGTTCGGCCAATGCGCTCACCCAGCTGCTTGACCAATGGGACCGTATGGCGCGTGACCACATGCACCTGCAAGCCGTACTTGCACAGGGCCGAGGCGGCTTCCAGGCCGATGAACCCGTCCCCGACGATCACCACCGGCTGGCCGGGTTCGGCCAGGTCGAGCAGGCGCGCGGCATCTTCCCGCGAGCGCAGCACGCAGATGCCGGGCAACTGCGCGCCAGGCAGGTCCGGGCGCCGCGGTTTGCCGCCGGTGGCCAGCAGGGCGGCGTCGTACTTCAGCGACTTGCCGTCGGCGAGCGCGATCTCGCGCTTTTCGACATCCAACGAGCGGACCTTGGCGTGCAGGCGTTGCAACTGGCCCCGGCGCAGCGCGTCAGGCTCCAGCAGCGACGGCACTTCGTCAGGGGGCATCTGCCCGGCAATGACGAATTTGCTCAGGGCGGTGCGGTCGTAGGCGCTTTGCGGCTCCTGGTCGATCCACACCAGCCGCCCGCCGAAACCATGGCCCAGCAAGGTCGCCACGGCGGCGCTGCCCGCCGCGCCCGCGCCGATGACGACAAAGGTGCGGGCATCACTGTGCAGGGGCGGGTCGGCCCTGGGTAGCGGTTGGTCGTCCACCCAGACCTGGTCCTCCTTGAGCTGCACCGGGTAGCGGCGCAGGTCGGCCAGCGCCGGCGGCTCGCACACCGCGCCTTCGTCCACGGCGAACGCCGCCTTGTGCCAGGGGCAGACCAGCAGGCCGGCGCAGACCACCCCTTCTTCCAGGGGCGCTC
Source organism: Pseudomonas sp. MWU13-3659 (assembly GCF_023757525.1). Classification (NCBI taxonomy): domain Bacteria; kingdom Pseudomonadati; phylum Pseudomonadota; class Gammaproteobacteria; order Pseudomonadales; family Pseudomonadaceae; genus Pseudomonas; species Pseudomonas sp. MWU13-3659. The sequence continues at coordinate 5,120 of NZ_JAMSHW010000041.1, forward strand.
CGGCATGGGGGCAGTTGCCCTGGTAGGCGCGCACCTGGTCGCCGTGGCGCACCAGGATGACCTCTTCGGTACCGGCCTGGACTCGCAGCGGGCGCTGCTCATCGAGCTCGGCGAGGGTGGCGACGGCGTGCAGGGCCATGGGCGTTCTCCTGAGTCCAGTGTGCTCATTTGACGCCTGCCCATGGCCAAGGGTGCCGCGAGGCGACGACCGGCCATCGCGTTTACAAACTTTAACAGTAGATTCAAATGAGACTAAATTGACTCAATAAGGCTTCGTGAGTACCATTCGCGCCGTTTTCAAATCAAAGGCTCGGGTGAAATTCATGGGCAACTTGCGTGCAATTGGGATGGTCAGCCTGCTGACGGCGGCGATCGCGCTGTCGGGCTGTGACGCGGCGGATCAGCCGCAGGCCGCGGCCGACGTGGTGTATCCGGTGGAGGTGGTGACCGTGGCCGGCGAGTCGTTGGCCCTGGCCTCGACCCTGCCGGGCCGGGTCGAGCCCATGCGGGTCGCCGAGGTGCGTGCCCGGGTGGCCGGTATCGTCCTGCACAAGCGTTTCGAAGAGGGCGCCGACGTCAAGGCCGGCGACGTGCTGTTCCAGATCGACCCGGCACCGTTCAAGGCCGCCCTGGCGCGGGCCGAGGGCGACCAGGCACGTGCCCAGGCGGTGCAGCAGGAAGCCCAGGCGCGGGTCAAGCGCTACGAGCCGCTGGTCAAGATCGAGGCGGTCAGCCAGCAGGACTTCGACAGCGCCACCGCCGAGCTGCGCAGCGCCCAGGCCGCCGTGCGTTCGGCCCAGGCCGACGTGCAGACCGCGCGCCTGAACCTGGGTTACGCCACGGTCACCGCGCCGATCTCCGGGCGCATCGGCCGTGCCCTGGCCACCGAAGGGGCGCTGGTGGGGCAGGGCGATGCCACGCTGCTGGCGCGTATCCAGCAGCTCGACCCGATCTACGTCGACTTCACCCAGTCCGCCGCCGACGCCCTGCGCCTGCGCCAGGCCTTGAAGGACGGCGCGTTGGCCGGTGGCGACGACAAGGCGCTGACGGCCCAGGTCGAAGGCACCGACTACCAGCGCCAGGGCGCGCTGATGTTCACCGACGTGGCGGTCGACCGTGGCACCGGCCAGGTCAGCCTGCGCGGGCGCTTCGACAACGCCGACGGCATTCTCCTGCCGGGCATGTACGTGCGCGTGCGCACCCCCCAGGGTACCGACCAGCAGGCCATTCTCGTGCCGCAACGCGCCGTGCAGCGCGGCAGTGATGGCGAGGCGCGGGTGATGGTGGTGGGCACCGGCAACCTGGCCGAGGCGCGCAGCGTGCGCACCGGCGTGATGCAGGGCGCGCGCTGGCAGATCACCGAGGGCCTGCGCGCCGGTGACCAGGTCATCGTCGGCAGCCCGGCGGGCCTGGCCCCCGGCATGCCGGTCAGCCTGGCCCAGGCGCAACAAGCCGCGGCGCAATAAGGCGAGGGTAGCGAGATGTCCAAGTTCTTCATTAATCGGCCGAACTTCGCCTGGGTCATGGCGCTGTTCATTTCCCTGGCCGGCCTGCTGGTGATCCCGGCGCTGCCGGTGGCCCAGTACCCCAGCGTGGCACCGCCACAGATCTCCATCACCGCTACCTATCCGGGCGCTTCAGCCAAGGTGCTGGTGGAGTCGGTGACCAGTATCGTCGAAGAGTCGCTCAACGGCGCCAAGGGCCTGCTGTACTACGAGTCCACCAACAACTCCAACGGCGTCGCCGAGGTGCTGGTGACCTTCGAGCCTGGCACCAAGCCGGACATGGCCCAGGTCGACGTGCAGAACCGCCTGAAGAAAGCCGAGGCGCGCATGCCCCAGGCCGTGCTGACCCAGGGCCTGAAAGTCGAGCAGGCCAGCTCCGGCTTCCTGCTGATCTACGCCCTGACCAGCAAGGTCAGCGACGGCGGCGATACCACGGCCCTGGCCGACTACGCGGTGCGCAACATCAACAACGAACTGCTGCGCGTGCCCGGCGTCGGCAAGCTGCAGTTCTTCGCCTCGGAAGCGGCGATGCGGGTCTGGGTCGACCCGCAGAAGCTGGTGGGCTATGGCCTGTCCATTGACGACATCAACAATGCCATCCGTGGCCAGAACGTCCAGGTGCCGGCCGGCAGTTTCGGCAGCACCCCGGGGGCCAGCGAGCAGGAACTGACCGCGACTTTGGCGGTGCAGGGCACCCTCGACACCCCCGAGGCGTTCGCCGGCATCGTCCTGCGCGTCAACCCGGACGGCTCCCGCGTGCTGCTGGGTGATGTCGCGCGCCTGGCCATCGGCAGCGAGAACTACAACCTGTCCTCGCGCCTGGACGGCCACCCGGCCGTGGCCGGCGCGGTGCAGCTGGCGCCCGGCGCCAACGCCATCCAGACCGCCACCCTGGTCAAGGAACGCCTGGCAGAGCTGTCGCAGTTCTTCCCCGAAGGCGTCGAGTACTCGGTACCCTACGACACCTCGCGCTTCGTCGACGTCGCCATCGAGAAGGTGATCCACACCCTGATCGAAGCCATGGTGCTGGTGTTCCTGGTGATGTTCCTGTTCCTGCAGAACGTGCGCTACACCCTGATCCCGTCGATCGTGGTGCCGGTGTGCCTGCTGGGCACGCTGATGGTGATGAAGCTGCTGGGCTTCTCGGTGAACATGATGACCATGTTCGGCATGGTCCTGGCCATCGGCATCCTGGTGGACGACGCCATCGTGGTGGTGGAGAACGTCGAGCGGCTGATGGCCGAGGAAGGCCTGTCGCCGGCGGCGGCCACGGTCAAGGCGATGGGGCAGGTGTCCGGGGCGATCATCGGCATCACCCTGGTGCTGGCGGCGGTGTTCCTGCCACTGGCGTTCATGTCCGGTTCGGTGGGGGTGATCTACCAGCAGTTCTCCGTGTCGCTGGCGGTGTCGATCCTGTTCTCCGGCTTCCTGGCCCTGACCTTCACCCCGGCGCTGTGCGCCACGCTGCTCAAGCCGGTGCCCCACGGGCACCACGAGAAGGGCGGCTTCTTCGGCGCCTTCAACCGCAGCTTTGCCCGCTTGACCGAGCGCTACTCGCTGATGAACAGCGCCCTGGTGGCCCGCGCCGGCCGCTGGATGCTGGCCTATGTCGGCATCCTGGTGGTGCTCGGCTACTCCTACCTGCGTCTGCCGGAAGCCTTCGTGCCGTCCGAGGACCTGGGCTACAGCATCGTCGACGTGCAACTGCCACCGGGCGCCAGCCGGGTGCGTACCGACCACACCGCCGAAGGCCTGGAGAAGTTCCTGATGTCCCGCGAGGCGGTGGCCAGCTCGTTCATCGTCAGCGGCTTCAGCTTCTCGGGCCAGGGTGACAACGCCGCGCTGGCGTTCCCCACCTTCAAGGACTGGTCCGTGCGTGGCCAGGAGCAGTCGGCGGAGGCGGAAACCGCCGCCATCAACGCCCAGTTCGCGGCCAATGGCGACGGCACCATCACGGCGGTCATGCCACCGCCGATCGACGGCCTGGGCAACTCGGGTGGTTTCGCCCTGCGCCTGATGGACCGTGGCGGCCTGGGCCGCGAAGCACTGCTGGCGGCCCGTGACCAACTGCTGGCCCGCGCCAACGGCAACCCGGTGATCCTCTACGCAATGATGGAAGGCCTGGCCGAAGCACCGCAGCTGCGGGTGCAGATCGACCGCGAGAAGGCCCGCGCCCTGGGCGTGAGCTTCGAGACCATCAACAGCACCCTGGCCACCGCCTTCGGTTCGGCGGTGATCAACGACTTCACCAACGCCGGGCGCCAGCAGCGCGTGGTGGTGCAGGCCGAGCAGGGCGAGCGGATGACGCCGGAAAGCGTGCTGCGCCTGTATGCGCCCAACGCCAGTGGCGAGCAGGTGCCATTCAGCGCCTTCGTCACCACGAAATGGGAAGAGGGCCCGGTGCAGTTGGTGCGCTACAACGGCTACCCGTCGATCCGTATCGCCGGCGACGCCGCCCCGGGCTTCAGCACCGGCCAGGCCATGGCCGAGATGGAGCGCCTGGTCAGCGAGCTGCCGCCTGGCATCGGCTACGCCTGGACCGGCCTTTCGTATCAGGAGAAGGTCTCCAGCGGCCAGGCAACGGCCTTGTTCGCCCTGGCCATCCTGGTGGTGTTCCTGCTGCTGGTGGCCCTGTATGAAAGCTGGGCGATCCCGTTGACGGTGATGCTGATCGTGCCGATCGGCGCCCTGGGCGCGGTGTGGGCGGTGATGCTAACCGGGCTGCCTAATGACGTGTACTTCAAGGTCGGCCTGATCACCATCATCGGTCTGGCGGCGAAGAACGCCATCCTCATCGTCGAGTTCGCCAAGGAACTGTGGGAGAAGGGTTACAGCTTGCGTGACGCCGCCATCGAGGCCGCGCGCCTGCGTTTCCGCCCGATCGTGATGACTTCCATGGCCTTCATCCTCGGCGTGGTGCCGCTGGCCATCGCCACCGGCGCCGGCGCGGCCAGCCAGCGCGCCATCGGTACCGGGGTGATTGGCGGCATGCTCAGCGCCACCTTGCTGGGCGTGGTGTTCGTGCCGATCTGCTTCGTCTTCGTGCTGACGCTGCTCAAGCGCAAGCCTGCCCCTGTGAAACATGCGGTCGAGGCCGTGGAGTGATGGACATGCGTAATTTCGTTTTGCCCTGTGCGCTGGCCTTCGCCCTGGCCGGTTGCTCGCTGGCGCCGACCTACCTGCGCCCCGAGGCGCCGGTCGCGGCCCAGTGGGGCGACGCGGCGGCCCACCAGGGCCGGGCGGTGGAGCACCTGGACTGGCAGGCGTTCATCGTCGACCCGACGCTGCGCCAGCTGGTCGCCACCGCGCTGGACAACAACCGTTCGCTGCGCCAGACCCTGCTGGACATCGAGCAGGCCCGCGCGCAGTACCGCATCCAGCGCGCCGACCGGGTGCCGGGCCTGAACGCCGGGGCCTCGGGTAACCGCCAGCACCTGCCGGCGGAGCTGGCCAGCGATGGCCGCGAGGGGGTGAGCAGCACCTACCAGGTGGGGCTGTCGCTGCCGGAGTACGAGGTGGACCTGTTCGGCCGGGTGAAGAGCTTGAGCGACGCGGCGCTGGAACAGTACCTGGCCACCGAAGAGGCCGGGCGCGCCGCGCGCGTCGCCCTGGTCGCCGAGGTCAGCCAGGCCTACCTGACCCTCGACGGCGCCGAGCGCCGCCAGGCCCTGACCCGCCAGACCCTGGCCAGCCGCGAGGACTCGCTGGCCCTGGTCGGCCAGCGCCGTTCGGCCGGCACCGCCACCGCCCTCGACCACCAGGAAGCCCTGGGGCTGGTCGAGCAGTCGCGGGCCGAGCTGGAAACCACCGTGCGCCAGCAGCGCCAGGCCTACAACGCCCTGGTGCTGCTGCTGGGCAGCGCGGACGCGGCCAAGGCCATTCCGGCCGAGCGTTCCGCCGCGCCCATGGTGCTGCAGGACATCGCCCCGGGCGCGCCGTCGGCGCTGCTCGAACGGCGCCCGGACATCCTCGCCGCCGAGCACCGGCTGCGGGCGCGCAACGCCGATATCGGCGCGGCGCGGGCGGCGTTCTTCCCGCGGATCAGCCTGACCGGCAGCTTCGGCACCTCGAGTGCGCAGATGTCCGGCCTGTTCGATGGCGGCTCGCGCAGTTGGAGCTTCATGCCGCAACTGTCGCTGCCGCTGTTCGACGCCGGGCGCAACAAGGCCAACCTGAGCCTGGCCGAGGCGCGCAAGGACTCGGCGGTGGCCGCCTATGAAGGCACGATCCAGACCGCCTTCCGCGAAGTGGCCGACGCCCTGGCCGCCACCGACACCCTGCGCCGTGAAGAAGCCGCGCGCCGGGCCCTGGCCGACACCAGCCAGGCGACCGTGGCACTGGCCAAGGCACGCTACGAGGGCGGGGTGGACAACCACCTGCGCTACCTCGACGCCCAGCGCAGCAATTATGTGAACGAAGCGACCTACATCGAGGCCAGTACCCAGCACCAGCTGGCCCTGGTCGATCTGTTCCGCGCCCTGGGTGGCGGCTGGCCGACGCAAATGTGACGTGACACCCGGTAGGAGCCAGCGTGCTGGCGAACAGGTCGTGTCGGCGGTTGGCCGGTTCGCCAGCAAGCTGGCTCCTACAGACAGACAAAGACCTCCTTTGGTTGGGCATTCCAGCCACCTCGGCCCCTGGACCGCGTGTCCCGGGGCCTTTTTTTGCCTGCGAGCGCCTGGACTATAGTCATGGGCGGCAAATGCGAGATGGCAAGGGATTTCAATGGGTGCAGCCAGGAACACGACCGAGGACGGTGTCTACGCGGTGACCAGCGAGGGCAGGGCGACGGCACTGTTCCGCCTGGTGCTGTGCTTCATGGCGGTGGTGATGCTGGCCTTCGTGCTGATCGAGGGCTGGCGGATCTGGCGCGACTATCGGCAGGCGTTCATCAACGCCGACCGTGCGGTGACCAACCTGGCACGCGCCACCGCCCAGCACGCCGAGGATGCCATTCGCCAGGTCGACGCCATCACCGCCGCGTTGGCCGAGCGCCTGGAGGGCGATGGTTTCGATCATATCGACCGGCCCCGGCTGCACGCCTTGCTCAAGCAGCAGGCGGCAATCATCCCGCAGTTGCATGGGTTGTTCGTCTACGCCCCCGACGGCAGCTGGATCGTCACCGACAAAGACGCAGTGCCCCCCGGCGCCAACAACGCCGACCGCGACTATTTCATCTACCACCGCACCCACCCGGACCGCCAGGTGCGCATCGGTACGGTGGTGCGCAGCCGCTCCACCGGCGACCTGATCATCCCCATCTCGCGGCGCCTGGACTACTCCGACGGCAGTTTCGCCGGGGTGCTGCTGGGTACCATCAAGGTCGACTGGTTCGTGCGCTACTACGGCGACTTCAAGATCGACGAGCGCGGCGCGCTGGTGCTGGCCATGCGCGACGGCACGATTCTCGTGCGCAGGCCCTTTGTCGAGCAGGTGATCGGCAGGAGCCTGGCGGCCAGCGAGATCTTCCGCAACCACCTGCCCTACGCCAGCGAAGGCGTGGCCGAAGCGGTGGCGGTGGTCGATGGCACGCCGCGGCTGTATGCCTTCCGTGTGCTGTCGAGCTATCCGCTGGTAGTGGAGGCAGGGTTGTCGCGTGAGTCGATCATCGCCCCCTGGCGCCACGACATGCTCAAGTCGGTGGCGGTGCTGGTGCTGTTGCTGATCGGTTTGGCCGGCTTTGGCTGGGTGGTATTGCGCCAGCTGCGCGAGCGGATCGCCATCGAGCGCGCCCTGCACCAGGCGCACCAGACGCTCAAGGCCATGGCCTTGACCGACAGCCTCACCGGGTTGGGCAACCGTCGCCGGTTGGATGCGGTGCTCGAACCCGAGATCCGCCGTGCGCGGCGCCAGGGGCATTCACTGGCGCTGGTGATGCTCGACCTGGATCACTTCAAGCCCTACAACGACCGTTATGGCCACCCGGCGGGGGATGCCTGCCTGCGGCGTTTCGGCGAGTTGTTGCGCCAGTCGCTCAAGCGCCCGGGCGACCTGGCGGTGCGTTATGGCGGGGAGGAGTTCACGTTGCTGCTGCCGGACACCGACACCCAGGGCGCCGGCCTGATCGTCCAGGAAATCCTGCAAGCGTTGCGCCGTGCGGCCATCGAGCACCTGGGCAGCCCGTTGGGGCGGGTGTCGGCCAGTGCCGGTATCGCGGTGGTGGCGCCTTCGCTGGAGAGCGTCATCCCGGAGAACCTGATCACGGCGGCGGACGAGGCGCTGTACACGGCAAAACGCCAGGGGCGGGATCGCTACTGCATGGCCGGGAGTGTACCGGCCGGGGTACGCGGCAGCCCCTAGGCAGCGAGGGGCAGGCGCATGGCGCAGCGCCCCTCCAGGCCGTGCGCACGCTCCTCGGCAAGGATCGCGGCCAAGCGCTCGTCCAGGTGCCCGGTTGTCAGCACCTCGAAGCCAAGGCGGGCATAGAACGGCGCATTCCAGGGCACTTCGGCGAAGGTGGTCAGCGTCACCGCGCGCAATCCTGCTGCCCGGGCCGTCTGGATCGCCTGGTCGAGCAATTGCCGGCCGAGCCCTTGGCCCTGGGCTTCCTGGCACACCGACAGTTCGTGGATGTGCAGGTTGTCGCCGACTACGGCGGCGCAGAGGAAACCCTGCGGCTGGTCCTGGTCGTTCACGGCGACCCAACTGCCACCTTCGGCCTGGAACCGAGCATGTTCCGCCTCATCCATCACGTCGCTGTCAGCCAGCCAGGCCAGGGCAGGGTATTGCCTGAACGCCTGGGCGGCGGAGCGTTCGAGGGCGGGGAGCAGTGTCAGGTCCTGGGCGAGGGTGGGGCGGATGGTCATGAACGGTACTCGTTACGTGGGCACGGGGTTGCCTGGCGATTGTGCCGCAAAGCGAGTGGCCGATGTTCGCTGGCAAACCATTGATCTGGTACGCCCTCCGTAGGAGCGGCTTCAGCCGCGATCACCCGCGCAGCGGGTGCCAGGCACTGCGGTGCTTTTATCGCGGCTGAAGCCGCTCCTACAGAGGGCAAGGGTGCTTGCGAAATAAATGTTATAATATAACAATTGACTGCCTTCTTTCCCTCAGGACTGCTCTCGTGATCCGCAGAAACCCCTCCGGCCACCTCCCCGACATCGCCGAGTCGGCCTACATCGACCCGACCGCGATCATCTGCGGCAAGGTGGTCATCCACGACAACGTCTTCGTCGGCCCCTACGCGGTGATCCGCGCCGACGAGGTGGACGCCGACGGCGACATGCAGCCGATCGTCATCGGCGCCAACTCCAATATCCAGGACGGCGTGGTCATCCACTCCAAGTCCGGCGCGGCGGTGCGCATCGGCCAGTTCAGCTCGATCGCCCACCGCTCCATCGTGCATGGCCCTTGCCAGGTCGGCGACCGGGTGTTCATCGGCTTCAACAGCGTGCTGTTCAACTGCCGGGTCGGCGATGGCAGCGTGGTGCGGCACAACTCGGTGGTCGATGGCCGTGACCTGCCCGCACGCTTCTACGTGCCGCCCACCGAGCACATCGGCCCGCATACCGACCTGGGCCGCTTTCCACCGGTCAGCGTCTCGGCAGCCGAGTTCTCCGAGGACGTGGCGCGCACCAATATCGACCTGGTGCAGGGCTACAAGGCCCTGCGCAACGAGTTCTGAGCATGGACGAGCTGTTGCTGCGCAATGCGCGCATGGTCAATGAAGGGCGTGAATTCGAAGGCGACCTGCTGGTGCGCCATGGCCGGATCGAACGCATCGCCGGCAGCCTGGAAGGCGCCCGGGCGCGGTGCGAGATCGATGCCAAGGGCGCCTGGCTGCTGCCTGGGATGATCGACGACCAAGTGCACTTTCGCGAGCCGGGCGCGCCGCACAAGGGCTGCATCGCCAGCGAGTCGCGGGCGGCGGTGGCGGGGGGCATCACCAGTTTCATGGACATGCCCAACACCCACCCGCCGACCCTGACGCTCGAAGCCCTGGCGGACAAGAAGCGCAGGGCGGCGGCCAGTTCCCTGGCCAACTATGGCTTTCACTTCGGCGTCAGCCGCGACAACCTCGACACCATCGCCGCGCTGGACCCGCGCGAGGTCGCCGGGGTCAAGGTGTTCATGGGCGCCTCCACCGGCAACATGCTGGTGGACGACCCGCAGGTGCTGGAAAAGCTGTTCATCTATACCCCGACCCTGCTGCTGGCCCACTGCGAGCACACCCCGAGCATCCTGGCAAACGAAGCCCGCTGGCAGGCGCACCACGGCGAATTCATCCCGCCTGCGGCACACCCGCTGATCCGTGACGCCGAGGCCTGCTATCGCTCGTCCAGCCTGGCGGTCGAGCTGGCCCGGCGCTTCGGTACCCGGCTGCATGTGCTGCACCTGACCACCGCCCGCGAGCTGGCGCTGTTCCGGCCGGGCCCGGTGGCGGGCAAACGCATCACCGCCGAGGTGTGCCTGCATCACCTGTTGTTCGACGACGGCGACTACGCCAGCCTCGGCCACCTGATCAAGTGCAACCCGGCGATCAAGACCCGCAGCGATCGCGACGCCTTGCGCCGGGCCCTGGTCGACGACCGCATCGATGTGATCGGCACCGACCATGCGCCGCACACGTTGGAAGAGAAGCGCCAGCGATACAGCCGCGCGCCGTCCGGCTTGCCGTTGGTGCAGCACGCGTTGCCGGCAGCACTCGAACTGGTCAGTGAGGGCGTATTGAGCATGGCGCAGGTGGTGGCCAAGACCAGCCACGCGGTGGCCGAACTGTTCGCCATCCGCGAGCGTGGTTTCTTGCGCGAAGGGTACTGGGCCGACCTTGCCCTGGTCGAGCGATTGGACACGCCGCGCGCGGTGGCCGACGACCCGGTGCTGGCCCGTTGCGGCTGGACGCCGTTCCAGTCGCGCAGCTTCCACCATGTGGTGCGCAGCACCGTGGTGTCCGGGCAACTGGCCTGGCACCAAGGGCGCCTACAGCAGCACTGCCAGGGCCTGCCACTGATGTTCGACCGGTAATTGAAGCCGGGGCCGCTCTGCGGCCCTTTCGCGGCACAAGGCCGCTCCTACAGGGGACGGGTAGGAGCGGCCTTGTACCGCGAAAGGGCTGCACAGCAGACCCAAGAAACAGGAGTAACCCCCATGACCGAAGACCAACTGCTACAGCAATCCACCGACGCCTACATGAGCGAACCCCAGCGCCAGTTCTTCCGTAACCTGCTGCTGGCCCAGCGCCGCGACCTGCAAGCGCGCATCGAACAGGAGTTCAGCGCCCTGCGTGAACAGGAAGTGCACAGCGACGCAGCCGACCTCGGCAGCGCCGAGGAGGAGCGCCACTGGCAACTGCGCTCGCTGGAGCGCGAGAAGAAGCTGCTCGACAAGATCGACCAGGCGCTGGAACGCCTGGCCCGGGGCGACTACGGCTGGTGCGCCGAAACCGGCGAACCCATCGGCCTGCGTCGATTGCTGCTACGCCCCACCGCGACCCTGAGCATCGAGGCCAAGGAGCGCCAGGAACTCAGGGAGCGCCACCTGCGCAGCGATGCTTAGTCGGTATCGTGCACCTGGCGCTGCAACTGCCAACGTACCGAGCTCACGCCCTTCTCCAGGCTGACCCGGCTGACCAGCCGCTCCAGCGCGGTAGGCGCCTGGGGCGTGCCGAGCAGTTCTGCACGCACTTCCAGGCGTGCCGGGTCGGCCAGGTCCTCGCTGTGCAGCGATTGCAGGCGCAGGCCTGGGTCGCTCAGGCTGTGCAGCATCAGGCTGCGCACCTGGATCTCGTCCTCGGCGCGGCAGACGATGCGCACTTCGAAGCGCTGCTCGACCTCGCTGGCCGGCACCATGTCCTGGCGGTCCAGGCGCTGGGCGATATCGCGCAGCAGGATGTTGGCGCACAGCACCACCAGGCTGCCCAGCGATGCCTCGAGCAGCAGCCCGAGGCTGCACAGCACGCCCACCGCCGCGGTGCACCAGAGGGTGGCGGCGGTGTTCAGGCCGCGTACGTTGAAACCGTCGCGCATGATCACGCCACCACCGAGGAAGCCGATGCCCGACACCACGTAGGCGGCGATGCGCGAGGCATCGGTGGGCGCCATGCCCGGCACCGCCTGGGTCATCAGCACGAACAGGCAGGCGCCGGTGCTCACCAGCGCGTTGGTGCGCAGGCCAGTCAGGCGCTGGCGCAGTTGACGCTCGGCACCGATCAAGGCACCGAGCAGCAGGGCCACGCTCACGCGCAGCAGGAAGATTTTCCAATCCATAGCGAACTCCATTGCGCGGGCAATGGCCCGCACTGGCGCCGGCTGAAGACGGCGCGATTGAAAACGAGGAATGCGCAGGACCACGCGCGATGCCGGAGGGCAACGCTCAGGGGAAGGGGATGCTCAGCCGTGGAGGGCTGGAGGAAACCACCGTCTACCGTGTGCGGCGAGACAGTGGCAGGAACGCTGCCGGACTAGCTCGCCGTGTGGGCCTGTCGCAATCGACTGGGGCTACTGTCCAATGCAGGGGGCTCCTGTTGAGGGGATGCTTGAGTGCGCGGCGGACCATACGCCTCGACCGTCGTCGGGTCAAGGCGCGGAACATGACAATCCGGTTAATCCAGGCGCTGGCAGTGGTAGGCCTGGGTCTGGTAGGGGAAGGCGATACGCTCGCGACCCTTGAGGTCGGGGTGGTGGTCGATCAGGTCCTGCAGGCGCGCCATGACCTTGTCCTGCTCGGCCTGGGGCAGGGCGGCGATGAAGCTGACCGAGCGCAGCCGCTCGATGATCACGGTCTGTGGGCTGCCTTCGTGGACATGGGGCAGGGTGGTCAGGGTTGGCGCGCCGAACCAGCGGCCGTCGAAAGCCTCGCGCCAGCGGCCGGTGTGAAAGCGTGGCGTGTCGCCTTCGTAGGGAGTGATGATCTCGGTGATGCGCGCCACCCAGTCCACCGTTTCGTCGCGCACGTTCCAGATGAGCCCAAGGCGACCGCCGGGCGCCAGCACGCGGTGCATCTCGGCCAGGGCGACGGCATCGGCGAACCAGTGGAAGGCCTGGGCGCAGACCAGCACCTGCTGGCTGGCGTCGGCCACCGGCATGTGCTGGGCGGTGCCTTCGAGCACGGGTACATCGGGCAGTTGCTCATGGAAGCGCTCGCGCATGGCGGCCACCGGTTCCACCGCCGTCAGGCGTGCTGCCAACGGGGTGAGCAGGCGGGTGAACTTGCCGGTGCCGGCACCCAGGTCCAGCACCGTCGTGCCGTTGCCGACGCCGAGTGTGTCGCGCAGCCAGTCCAGCAGCGCGATGGGGTAGTCCGGCCGGCCCTGCTCGTAGTTGCCCGACTGGCGGGTGAAGCCGGTGCTGGCCGAGGCGTGTACATCCTTCATGGAAAATCCCTCCGAATGACCTGCCGGCAATGTTACCCTTGCGCCTTTCGTTGCCACCCCCCCGGATCGTCTCATGTTGTTCAACCTCGCCATCCTGTTCGGCACCCTGGTGGCCATGGAAGGCGTCGGCACGCTGGCCCACAAGTACGTCATGCATGGCTGGGGCTGGTGGCTGCACCGCTCGCACCATGAACCGCAGCTGGGCATGCTGGAAACCAACGACCTGTATCTGCTCGCACTCGGGCTGATTGCCACGGCGCTGGTGGCGCTGGGCAAGGCCGGGCATGCGCCGTTGCAGTGGGTCGGCGGTGGCGTGGCCGGGTATGGCGTGGCCTATGTGCTGGCCCATGATGGTTTCTTTCACCGCCATTGGCCACGGGCGCCGAAGCCGGTCAATCGCTACCTCAAGCGCCTGTACCGGGCGCATCGGCTGCACCACGCGGTGAAGGGGCGCGAGGGCAGTGTTTCGTTCGGGTTCTTCTATGCGCCGCCGTTGCGGGTGTTGAAGCAACAGCTGAAGCGGCGCCAGGGCCTGTAGGAGCGGCTTCAGCCGCGAACACCCGCGAAGCGGGTGCCATGCACCGCGTTGCCTGCATCGCGGCTGAAGCCGCTCCTACAGAGCCCCTGTGCTATGCGCAATCCCGGCCTTTTGCCCGCGGCTCACCCACCAGCCAAACCCCGCCGCCGTGAAGAACATGATCAGGCTATAGATCGCCGCTGGCACCGCCATGGTCGCGTTGTTCAAAAGCGTCGGGCTCAGGGCCAGGGCGATGGCCAGGGTGCCGTTGTGAATGCCGATCTCCATGCCGATGGCGATCGCCTGGCGCCGGGGGATGCTCAGCAACCGCGGCACCCAGTAGCCCACCCCCAGGCTCAGCAGGTTGAACAGCAGCGCGGCGCCACCCACCACGGGCGCGTACTCGACCACCGTCTGCCAGTCCTTGGCCAGCGCCAGCACGATGGTGAAGGCCAGGAACAAGGCCGCCACCAGCTTCATCGGTTTCTCCATGCGCGCGGCGAAGCGTGGCGCGAAATGGCGGATCAGCATGCCCAGCGCCACCGGCAGCAGGACGATGGCGAACACCTGCATGACCTTGGCGAATTGCAGCGGGATGGCCTGGTCGGATTCCATGAACCAGGCCAGCGACAGGTTCACCAGCAACGGCATGGTGAGGATGGCGATCAGCGAATTGACCGCAGTGAGCGTGATGTTCAGCGCCACGTCGCCATGGGCCAGGTGGCTGAACAGGTTGGCGGTGGTGCCGCCCGGCGAGGCGGCCAGCAGCATCAGGCCCACTGCCAGCGCCGACTCCAGGCCGAAGCCGTTGGCGATCAGGAAACACACCAGCGGCAGCAGCAGGATCTGGCAGGTCAACCCGATCACCACGGGTTTCGGGTATTTGACCACCCGGGCGAAGTCGGCCAGGGTCAGCGACAACCCCAGGCCCAGCATGATGATGCCCAGGGCGAGGGGCAGGACGGCGGTGAGCAGCGGCGAGGCGGTCATGGGCGGTCTCTCGGGCGAAGGATCCCGGGAGTCTAGGTGGCGCTGGAACGATGGCTAATCGCAATACGCCTTTCTTGGTAACCGTTTGTTACTAAACCGGCGCGGTGCAGCGGCCCTGGGTCGCGTTGCGATGCCGCGCCCGGCGCAGTAGCATTCCCGCTTTTGCCGAGGATTAGCCTGTCATGCCGTTCCAGCCAGGTCTGCTTGCCACACCGGTGCCGGCCCATGCCCGCCACCTGTTCTTCGCCCTCGACGCGGTCGAGGCCTTGCCCGCCGTCCTGGACCAATTGCTGCCGCAGGTCGACGGTAAAACCCTGGTCCTCGCCGTCGGCGCGCCGCTGGCCAAGGCCCTGGGCCGCGAAGTACCTGGCCTGCGCAGCTTCCCGCAACTGGACGCGGTGGTGGAGAACCCGGCCACCCAGCACGCCCTGTGGCTGTGGCTGCGCGGCGAGGAGCGCGGCGAGCTGTTCCTGCGCGCCCAGGCGCTGCAACAGGCCCTGGCGCCGGCCCTGCGCCTGGTGGACAGCGTCGATGGCTTCCTGCACCGCGGTGGCCATGACCTGACCGGCTACGAAGACGGCACCGAGAACCCGGTGGACGCAGACGCCGTCGCCGCTGCCATCGTGCCGGGCGATGTGCCGGGCCTGGCGGGTTCGAGCTTTGCCGCCTTCCAGCTGTGGAAGCACGACCTGAACTACTTCAAGTCGCTGCCCCAGGGCGAGCAGGACAACATCATCGGCCGCCGCCTGAGCGATAACGAGGAGCTCGACGACGCGCCGGAGTCGGCCCACGTCAAGCGCACTGCCCAGGAGAGCTTTGAGCCCGAGGCGTTCATCGTTCGCCGCTCGGTGGCCTGGGCCGACGAGCGCGGCGCGGGTCTGGCGTTTGTGGCGCTGGGGTATTCGTTCGATGCCTTCGAAGTGCAACTGCGCCGCATGAGCGGGCTGGAAGATGGTGTGATCGATGGTTTGTACCGCTTCAGCCGGCCGCTGAGCGGCGGCTACTACTGGTGCCCGCCGTTGAGCGAGGCCGGTGCTGACCTGCGACTGTTGCTGGGTTAGTTGTGAACGGTTCGCCAGCAAGCTGGCTCCTACGGGTACGCGGTGAACCTGTAGGAGCCAGCTTGCTGGCGAACCGCTGATCAGAACGGCACCGCTACCGTCAACTGGCTGTACACGTTGGTCCCGCTCCCCACCTGATTCCCACCATCGCTCTGGTCCTTGCGCGGTTTGAACAGCCCCAACAGCGGGGTGACGATCAGGTGCTCGTTCACCGCCCATTCCACATACAGGTCCAGTTCCTGGGCATCCAGGTTCAGGGTGTCGCGGGTGCGCACGGTATTGAAGTCGAAGAACAGCGCACCCACGGTAACGTCGTCCCGTGGCGTGGCTTTCAAACCGACATGGTGGATGCCGCTGTTGGTGTTGAACGGCCCGGCATAGTTGCCCGCCACCTCGCCCTGGATCCAGGTGCCGTAACCGCCGGACAGGCCGGTGAACAGCAGGTCCCAACCCGCTGAGTAGCGGGTGTAGCGGTAGGTCAGCTGCGGCGCCCACGGCGCCTCGGCGAAGGTGTAGCCGGCCTCGGCGTACCAGGCTGTTTCCCGGCCGCCACGCTTGTCCTGCCAGGCGTATTCGAAGGCCAGGCGGGTATTGGCCAGGCCAGCGTTGCCTTCACCGCGCAGGCTGTACACATCCATGCCTTCGCGGGCCTTCTGGAAATCGCTGGCCCACTGGTCGGCGACATCGATGCCGTGGATGTAGGTCAGGCCCAGGGTGCCCAATGCGTGGGTGTAGTCCAGGGTGCCGGCGGCCAGTTCGGTCTCGGCCTGGGCGCGGTTGTCGGACTTGAGCCAGAGCACGCTGCCGTGCAAACCCTCTTTGCCGCCAAGGCGCAGCACCGCCGTGCGGTCGAAGGCATGCCGGGCGCCGAGGTAGAAACCGCCGCCTCGATTGAGGTGTCCATCGGCCGGGCCTTTACCCAGGTTGGGGCCATCGTCGTTGATCAGGAAGCCGCTGCCCAGGCGGATCACCTGGCGCCCACCGGAAATGTCCACGCCATCCTGGCCCAGCAGCGGGAACAGCGCGCCGGAGCGCCAACCCAGGTAGGCATCCTCGATCTTGGTGGTGCGTTCGGAGCCATCCTGGTTGCCTCCGGCATCGCCGTCGCCCCAGGCGCCGGAGCTCACCCAGTTCAGCGCACCGTACAGGCTGCCATGGCCGGCCAGGCCCTGGTCGCCGCTCAGGCCGTATTTGATGAAGCCCTCGCGCCAGGTCGAGCCACCGGGCGTGCCGTCATAGTTGTGGCGGCTGTTGAACATGCCCCAGACCGCGAGCAGGTCGGCGTTCAGGTGGGTGTCGTCGTCGGCGTACAGCTCGTGGGCCGACGTGGCCTGGGTCGAAGCCAGCAAGGCCAGGGCCAGGACGGTACGGCGTGGGGTGAGACGCATGGATCGTTCCTCGTTCGTTATGTGCGGTCTTGGGGCCGCGTTGTTGTGGAGGCAGGTGTCGCACGGCGACGGAGCATTAGCGCGTGGAAAGGCGGGGTGGGTCTTGCCCGTGGCTGCCAGCGTGCTTGCACCTGGCAGCCATGGCGGTTGTAGGAGCGGGTTTACCCGCGAACACCGGCGTAGCCGGTGCCCCTGCACCGAGGTGCCTGCATCGCGGGTAAACCCGCTCCTACAACGGCCTCAGTGGGCTAGGGTTTCCGGCAAGGTGGCGCCACCGTCGACGATCAGGGTCTGGCCGGTGATGTAGCTGGCCGCATCGGACGCCAGGAACAGCATCGCCGCGGCGATATCGGTGGCCTCTCCGAGCCTCCCAAGCGGCACCCCGGCGGCAATCCGCGCATTCAGCGCGGCATCGCCGAGGTTGCCCATCGCCGGCGTGCGTACCATGCCCGGCTCGACACCGTTGACCCGCACGTTCAACGGCGCCAGTTCCAGTGCAGCATTGCGAATGAAACCGTTGACCCCGGCCTTGGACGCGGCGTAATGGCTCAGGCCCGGGTAGGCGACCCGTGGGCCGGTCACCGACGAGGTCGCCAGCACGCAACCACCGGCCTGCTGGCGAAACAGCGGCAGGGCGCCCTGGGTGAGCCAGAACAACGCGCCAAGGTTCACGGCCAGGGTGCGCTGTAGCAGCGCTGGCGTGATTTCGGCAAAGGGTATGAGCGGAAAGTACGCGGCGTTGTGCACCAGCACGTCCAGGCGCGGCATTGCCTCGAGCACTGCGCCGATGGCCTGGCCGTCCGTCAGGTCAAGCAACTGGGCCTGCACGTCATGGCCCCGTGCACGCTGCGCCTCGACCATGGATGCCAGCGCCACGGGCTCGACATCGACCCCCAGCACCCGCGCGCCATTGCCGGCGAAGCCCTTGACGATGGCCTGGCCGATACCCCCGGCCGCCCCGGTGACCAGCACCGTGCGCCCGGCGAAGTCGTAGCGCGCGCTCATGGCTGGGGCTCCAGGCGGGTGTAGGCCAATGTCGGCACATCGACCACGGTCGAGCCACCGTCGGCGGTGATCACCGCGCCAGTGACGATGCTCGCCTCGGCGCTGACCAGGAACTGGCACACGGCGGCGATTTCGTCGCTGTCTGCGGGACGGCGCAGGGGCACGTCGCGGGTGACGCGCTGGTAGGCGGCCTCCAGGTCCTCATCGTGATGGGCCATCAGCGCCTGCATTTCCGCGTCCGCCATCGGGGTGCGCACCCAGCCTGGGCACACGCAGTTGACCCGCACCCCCGAAGGGCCGTAATCGCGTGCCAGGGAGCGGGTCAGGCCGACCAGGGCATGCTTGGCGGTGGTATAGCCGCACACCTCGGGCCCGGCCGCCAGCGAGGCGATCGAGCCGAGCAGCACCAGGCTGCCCCGGCTGGCCTGCAACATTGGCAGGCAGGCGCGGGCGGTGTGAAAGGCACTGTCGAGGTTGCCGCGCAGCGCGTCGCGCCAGGCGTCGTCGCTGGTGTCGCCCGCACGCCCGAGGCCGTGGCCGCCGGCACAGGCGATCACCGCGTCGAGGCCGCCGAAGCGCGCCTCGACCTGCTCGATGAAGCCGCCCCAGGTGGCACTGTCCGCCGCATCGCCCGCCAGTACCAGGCCGCCCGTTGCCTCGGCGACCCGTTCGAGCGCCGCCTGGCGCCGCCCCACCAGCGCCACCTGCCAGCCCTGGCGCGCCAGGCGCAGGGCGCAGGCCGCGCCGATGCCGCTGCCGGCGCCGGTGACCAGCACGCGGCGGTTCACTGCGGGTACTCCGTGCGGTTGACCACCCGGCAATACGAGGACACCGGGAAGTTGGCCAGGGCATCGAAGCTGCCACCGGCATAGCCGAAGATCTTGCCGTCGCTGCGGTGTTGCAGCAGGTCGATCATCACCAGGCCCAGGGTCGGCACGATCTTCTCGCACCAGACGAACAGGTACAGCTGCTCGGCGATCTTGTAGTAGTAGGCGCGGTCGGTGTCGCACAGGCCTTGCTCGACCCCCTTGAGGCACTGCCAGCTGTAGTACTCGGCGTTGAGGTAGAGGTGCTCGTACTCCTCGGTCGGGCTGTAGCGGTAGTGGTTGCGCAGCCCCACCAGCTCGGTGGTCGGCGCGTGGGGGCAGGCGCCGTCCTGCCAGGGGCGGTCAAGGGTGCCGTGGAGGAAGGTCGCCTCGACGCCGGTCAACGGCTCGCCGGCCAGGGCGCGGGCGTACAGGCCGCGTTCGGTCTGCGCCTGGTCGGGCAGGCGGCCGAGCACGGCCGTGAAGGACCGGCTGAGGGTATCGAGCACCAGCGAGACCGACCAGGCCCGGTTGCCTTCCTGCTTGATGAAGTCGACCAGGTACAACCCATCACGCACCGACGTGGCTCGGTAGCTGGCACGGCCAGTGCTGTGGCCGTCGGCGGCGTGCCAGTGCAGCCGGTCTTCGTCGAAGCGGTGCTCGATGACCCAGCCATTGGCGAAGTGGAGGGTGAGTGTGCGCCCGGCAAGGTCGGCCCGTTGCGGCAGGATGAACGCTTGCGGGGCGAAGCCCTCGGCGAGGGCGCCAACGGTGATCCAGTCGGCGGGTTTGCTCATGGTGGTGACTCCTGTGGTTGGCTTGGCCACAGGGTGCAGTGCCACGGGGAGGCCGGGTATCAACCGGAAGGTTGAGTCACAGGAACAGGCTGGCCACAAGCTCGGTGCGGTTGCTCACCTCCAGCTTGCGGAACAGATTGATCAGGTGGGTCTTCACCGTTGGCAGCCCAACCCCCAGTGCCCTGGCGATCAGCTTGTTGCTGGCGCCCTGGCGCAGCAGTTCGGCGATCTGCCGCTCCCGTGGGGTGAGCGCGATGGGCACGGGGTTCTCCGCCAGCGGCTGGCTGGCCACCGCCAGTTGCATCAACCCATGCAACGGCAGCAGCCGTTGCAGCTCGGCGTCACCGAACTCGCCCAGGCTGGCGCAGCGCAGCAAGGAAACGCCCGCGCGAGGCTGGCCCTGCACCTGGGCGATGATCTCCACCACATCCACCACCTGATGCTGCGCCAGGAACTGGCGATAGGTGCGGCCCTGGTCCTGCGGCAGACGGGCCAGGCCCTGGCGCAGCGACACCACGGGGCCGCCGATGGCCAGGCAACGCCCTGGTTGCAGCGGGTCGAAGGCCCGGTAACGCGCCAGGTAGCGTGCGTGCATGGGCGCCTGCAGGTCCTGCAGCAGGAAGTCGCAGGCCTGCTGCCCGGCGTCGATGCGGTAGAACGCCGCCAGGGACGCCGGCACCTGCTGGCTGAACGCCTGCAGGCAGTAGCGTCCCAGCTCGTCCAGGGCGTTGGTCATGGTCAGTAGCGGATCATCACTGACTTGAGCTCGGTGAAGTCGTCGATGAAGGCCGAGCCGAACTCGCGACCGATGCCGGAGGCCTTGATGCCACCGAACGGCACGGCGGGGTCGAGCAGGGTGTGCATGTTCACCCACAAGGTGCCGGCCTGGACCTCGGGGATCAGGCGCATGACCTTGCCCAGGTCGTTGCTCCACAGGCTGGCGGACAGGCCGTAGGGGGTGGCGTTCATCAATTGCAGCAGCTCGTCTTCGTTGTCATAGGGCAGGAAAGTCGCCACCGGGCCGAAGGTTTCCTGGTTGAGCAGGCTGTCCTGGGCCGAGTTGGCGAGGATCACCGTGGGCTCGACGAAGCAGCCGGGGCCTTCGCCGATGCGCCCGCCATGGATGATCTGGCTGCCTTCGGCGCGGGCGAGGGCGAACAGCTCGGCGAGCTTTTGTTGGTGCGGCTTGTTGGCCACGGGGCCGAACTGGGTGGTCTCGTCCAGCGGCGAGCCGGTCTTGAGCAGGGCCAGGCGTTGCGCCAGGGCGTCGAGCAGCGGTTCGATCCGCGAGCGGTGGACAAAGAACCGCTCACCGGCGGCGCAGATCTGCCCCGAATGCAGGAAACCGGCCTCGATGATGCCGTCCACCGCCTTGTCGATACCCACGTCGGGCAGGAAGGCTACCGAGTTCTTGCCGCCCAGCTCCAGGGTGGCGCGGGTCAGCTTGGCGCCCATGGCAGCCTGGCCGACGGCGATGCCGGTGGGCACGGAGCCGGTGAACGACACCTTGTCGGTGCCCGGGTGCTCGACCAGTGCCTTGCCCACCAGGCCACCGCCGGTCAGCACATTGAGCACGCCCGGCGGCAGCCCGGCCGTGCTGGCCAGTTCGGCGATGCGCAGCAGGGTCAGCGGGGTGAACTCGCTGGGCTTGAGCACGATGCTGCAACCGGTGGTCAGCGCCGAGGCCAGCTTCCAGATGGCGATCATCGTCGCGAAGTTCCACGGCACGATGCCCACCACCACGCCCACCGGCTCGCGCAGGGTGAAGGCGCTGTAGCGCTCGCCGGCGAAGGAGGGCAGCGATGGGGTGAGGGTCTGGCCGCTGATCTTGGTTGCCCAGCCGGCGTAGTAGCGTAGGAAGTGCGCGGCCTGGTCCACCTCGAAGGCGCGGGCGATGCCGATCAGTTTGCCCGACTGCAGGGTTTCCAACTGGGCCAGTTCCTCACGATTGGCTTCGAGCAGGTCGGCCAGTTTGAACAGTACCGCAGCGCGGGCGGCGGGGCTGGTGCGTGACCACGTGAGGAAGCCCTGGCGGGCAGAGGCGACGGCCTGCTCGACATCGGCCTGATTGGCGTCGGCGACCTGGGTGATGGGCTCGCCGTTGGCGGGGTTCACCACGCTGATGCGTGCTGCGGATTGGCTGGCGACGGCCTGGCCATGGATGTACAGGCCGTGGTCGCGGGCGAGGAACGCGGTGACGCTGGAAAGGAGGGGAATGTCGCTCATGCTTCGGCTCCGGGCAATGAATGTCCCCTGTAGGAGCCAGCTTTGCTGGCGAACCTTGGCCTGACGCTTTCGTGGCACGGTTCGCCAGCAAAGCTGGCTCCTACAGGAGGGGCGGCGGTGTCCGAGCTTAATGCGCTTGAACCGTCGCAATCTTGTCTGCCCATGCCACCCGCATGACCCAGCCTGCCAGCCCGAAATAACCCACGAAAAATGCAATCCGAGGTGCGGAAGTTGCATTTTCCACCCCCGGCGCGGCTCCCATACTGACCCGGCATTCATCAGCGAGCCGCCACTCGATGGTCACGCTCGCCACGGTCCAATAACAATGAGCCAGACCATGAAAAAGCCAAACGCCCTGCTCGAAGACCTCAAGCCCCTGCTACCCGCCATCGCCGCCCGCGCCGACCAGGCCGAGCGCGAACGCAGCGTGCCCGCCGAGAACATCGCCCTGCTCAAGGGCATCGGCCTGCACAAGGCTTTCCAGCCCCGGCACTACGGCGGCCTGGAAATCAGCCTGCCGCAGTTCGCCGAATGCATCGCCGCCCTGGCCGGCGCCTGCGCCAGCACGGCCTGGGCCATGAGCCTGCTGTGCACCCACAGTCACCAGCTGGCGATGTTTTCGGCCAGGTTGCAGGACGAGCTCTGGCTTGACGACCCGGACGCCACCGCGAGCAGCAGCATCGCCCCGTTCGGCCGCACCGAGGAAGTGGAGGGTGGCGTACTGTTCAGCGGCGAGATGGGCTGGAGCAGCGGCTGCGACCACGCCGAGTGGGCGATCATGGGCTTTCGCCGGGGCAGCCAGGACTACTGCTTCGCCGTGCTGCCGCGCAGCGACTACCAGATCCGCGACGACTGGTTCGCAGCCGGCATGCGCGCCAGTGGCAGCCGCACCCTGGTGGTCGAGCGCGCCTTCGTGCCCGAGCATCGCATCCAGAAGGCCCGGGACATGATGGAGGGGCAGTCGGCAGGGTTCGGTCTGTACCCGGACAGCGCCCTCTACTTCAACCCTTACCGCCCGTACTTCGCCAGCGGCTTTTCCACAGTCAGCCTGGGCATCGCCGAAAGGATGCTTGAAGCGTTCAAGGACAAGACCCGCAACCGCGTGCGCGCCTACACCGGTGCCGCCGTCGGTGCCGCCACGCCGGCGTTGATGCGCCTGGCCGAGTCTACCCATCAGGTTGCCGCAGCCCGGGCGTTGCTGGAGAAGAGTTGGGCGCAGATCGCCGACTACAGCGCCCGCCATCAGTACCCGACGCGCACTGAATTGGCGTTCTGGCGCACTAACCAGGGGTATGCCGTGAAGCTGTGCATCCAGGCGGTAGACCGTTTGATGGAGGCCGCCGGCGGTGGCGCCTGGTTCGACAGCAGCGAACTGCAGCGGCTGTTCCGCGACGCCCACATGACCGGCGCCCATGCCTACACCGACTACGACGTCTGCGCGCAGATTCTTGGCCGTGAGTTGATGGGGCTGGAGCCGGACCCGGCAATGACCTGAGCCCCAGAACAACAATGAATCCGGAGCCTTGCATGACTACTTCCTTCGACTCGCGCGCGTTCCGCCGCGCCTTGGGCAATTTCGCCACCGGCGTGACCGTGATCACCGCCGCCGATGCCGCTGGCCGCAAGGTCGGCGTCACCGCCAACAGTTTCAACTCGGTGTCCCTCGACCCACCGCTGGTCCTTTGGAGCATCGACAAGCGCTCCAGCAGCCATGCCGTGTTCGAGGCCGCCGGGCACTTCGCGGTCAATGTGCTGGCCGCTGACCAGATCGACCTGTCCAATACCTTCGCCCGCCCCAGCGATGACCGTTTCGCCGGCATCGAGTACGAGGTGGGCGAGGGCGGCGCACCCCTGTTGGCGGATTGCGCGGCGCGCTTTCGGTGCCAGACGTTCCAGCAGCTCGATGGCGGCGACCACTGGATCCTGGTGGGCAGGGTCCTGGCGTTCGACGACTTGGGCCGTTCGCCTTTGCTCTATCACCAGGGCGCCTATTCCATGGTCTTGCCGCACCCACGCATGGCCCCACGCAGTCACTTCCAGGGCCGCTTGCAGCACAACCTGTACTACTTGATGACCCAGGCGCTACGCGCTTACCAGGGCGATTACCAACCCCGGCAGCTGGCCACCGGCTTGCGCACCAGCGAGGCCCGTATGCTGATGGTGCTGGAGCACGACGCGGGCCTCGCGCCAGCCGACCTTTTGCGGGAAGTGGCGATGCCCGAGCGCGAGGTCGGCGAAGCCGTCGCCAACCTCACGCGTAAAGGGCTGCTGGCTGAGGATAATGGCCGGGTGTGCCTGACCGAGGACGGTCGTGAGGCAACCGAAAGCCTGTGGGATATTGCCCAGCACCAGCAGGAACAGGTGTTCGGCCAGTTCAGCCACGAGCAGTTGGAGACTTTCAAGACCGTGCTCAAGGCGATCATCGCCCGTTGATTTGAAACGCCCCTTGTAGGAGCGGCTTCAGCCGCGATCACCCGCGAAGCGGGTGCCGGCCACCGCGTTGTCTGCATCGCGGCTAAAGCCGCTCCTACAGGTATCATGCGTAACCTGCGGCAAACACGAACGCTGGCAGAGAATTGCAAGGCCTTCGGCAGGCAGGGGCAAGACAGCGCCATGGACACAGGCCACATTAACCCGGCATAGCACTTTCCTCGTCCAGCCAGGGCCCGCCCATGACAACCAACAATAAGCTCACCGAGCATCTCAACCGCGGCACCGTCGGTTTCCCCACCGCATTGGCCAGCACCGTCGGCCTGATCATGGCCAGCCCGGTCATTCTCACCGCGACCATGGGCTTCGGCATCGGCGGCAGCGCCTTCGCCGTAGCCATGGTGATCGCTGCGGTGATGATGCTCGCGCAGTCGACCACCTTCGCCGAAGCGGCGGCGATCCTGCCGACCACCGGCTCCGTGTACGACTACATCAACTGCGGCCTGGGCCGCTTTTTCGCCATCACCGGCACACTTTCGGCCTACCTGATCGTGCATGTGTTCGCCGGCACCGCCGAGACCATCCTCTCCGGGGTGATGGCCCTGGTGAACTTCGAGCACCTCAATACCCTCGCCGAATCGGCCGGTGGCTCGTGGCTGCTGGGGGTGGGCTTCGTGCTGGTGTTCGGTGTGCTCAATGCCTTCGGCGTCAGCGCCTTTGGCCGCGCCGAAGTGGTGCTGACCTTCGGCATGTGGACCACGTTGATGGTATTCGGTGTGCTTAGCTTGATCGCCGCGCCGGCCGTCGAGCTGGAGGGACCGTTCGGGGTGTCGCTGGTGGGGACCGACCTGATGACCATCCTGTCGCTGGTGGGCATGGCCATGTTCATGTTCGTCGGCTGCGAGTTCGTTACCCCGCTGGCCCCGGAACTGCGCCGCTCGGCCTGGGTGATGCCCAAGGCCATGGCCCTGGGGTTGTTCGGCGTGGCCAGCTGCATGTTCATCTATGGCGCAGCGATGAAACGCCAGGTGGAGAACGTGGTGCTCGACGCGGCCAGCGGCGTGCACCTGCTGGACACGCCCATGGCCATTCCACGTTTCGCCGAGCAGGTGATGGGGGATATCGGTCCGGTGTGGCTGGGTATCGGCTTCCTGTTCGCCGGGGCCGCCACCATCAACACGCTGATGGCTGGCGTGCCGCGGATCCTCTACGGCATGGCCGTGGACGGCGCCTTGCCCAAGGTGTTCACCTACCTGCACCCGCGCTTCAAGACGCCGCTTCTGTGCATCCTGGTGGTGGCGCTGATTCCGTGCCTGCACGCCTGGTACCTGGGCGGCAACACCGACAATATCCTGCACCTGGTGCTGGCGGCGGTATGTGCCTGGAGCACGGCGTACCTGCTGGTGACCCTGTCGGTGGTGATCCTGCGCATCCGTCGCCCCGACTTGCCGCGCGCCTACCGCTCGCCGCTGTTCCCGTTGCCGCAGGTCGTCTCCAGCATCGGTATCCTGCTGGGCATGTGGTTCATCACGCCACCGGGCATGAACCCCGCCGATGTCTATGTGCCGTTCGCCGTGATGCTTGGCGCCACTGCCGCGTATGCGCTGTTCTGGACCCTGTGCGTGCAGAAGGTCAACCCGTTCAGGCCGGCGCGGGTCGAGGACGTGCTGGAGAAAGAGTTCGCCGCCGAGCCCGGCCTATCCCATAGCGAGCAGGTGCAGCATGTTGGCAAGCTGGCTTGAGCGCCTGACTGGCCCGCGCGCCCCGGCGGGATACCGGCCGGGGGCGACCTTGCAGCGGGTGTGGCGAAACCTGGGATTGACGGATGTGCAATCCGTAGCAGCGTTTACCTACCGCGAGGATGGCCCGCGGATCGAAGTGCGTGAGCGCACCGAGAGTCATCTCCTGATGCACCTGGTGATGTGCGAGTTCATCCTGCGTGTGCCTGCCGTGGGGCAGGGCACGCTGCAGGCCGAGCTGCATCATACGGGTGCGCTGCGCCGCACTGGCCTGGCGTGCCGTCGGCGTGGCGGCGACCAGGGATTGTTCGAGGCGCTCGAGTCACGCCTCGAAGAGGTTCGCGCCGCCCTGATGCCCTTGGACTTCAAGCGTTTGGTCATCGAGTGCCGCGATGGCCAATGGCAGGTGACCCTGGAGCACATGGGTGCCAGTGAGGTGGTCAACCGCATGCCAGCCTTCCGTCGCTACATCCCCCTCGACATTGAACAGCGCAAACACCTGTGGCGGGCATTCGATGCGCTGGAGCGCTTGCTTCGCGAGCTTTGAAACCCTGGGGCCGCTTCGCGACCCTTTCGCGGCACAAGGCCGCTCCTACAGATGATCGCGTTCCCTGTAGGAGCGGCCTTGTGCCGCGAAAGGAGTGCGAAGCGCTCCCAGCATCCTCAAGATACCTGGCACGTAACCTGCTGCCGCTACCCGCGAGTAATGACAGTTGTATGCTCATTGATAACATGTTAACAATTGACGTATAACAACAACGCCCGCGTGTGGAGGTTGCCATGCCCCAGCCCGTCACTCACTGCAATGTCAGGCCCGCCTTTGATGGCCTGGAGCGCTGGACCACGGCCATGCAGCAGGTCTGTGGCCAGTTCCAGACCGAACTGGCTTTCAACCGCTCGCTGTTCATCGGCGAGGTTTCGACCTTCAACCACGCCGGGCTGGCCCTGGCCAACCTGCGCACCAACGCCGGCAACATCCGCCGCCTGGGCGACAACCCCGACCGCGACGACGACCAGCACTGTTTCCTGGTCAGCCAGCGCATGGGCTATTCGCAGATCACCCAGGGCGGTGTGAGCATTCAGCTGTCGCCCGGCGAGCTGCTGCTGATGGACTCGGTGGGGCCGTGTGAAATCACCCCGTTCGGGCTGATCGAGCATGTGTCGCTGGCACTGTCCCGCGAGCAGGTGCGCAAGCACGTGGCGGGGCCGGGCGCGACCTTCGGCAAGATCTCCTCGACCAACGCCTGCGGGCGCATGCTGCACGTGCTGATGGACCAGTTGTGCCGTGAGGGGGATGACGCTGGTGGCACGCAAGGCGAAGCCCTGCAGGCGGCCTTTATTGCCCTGCTGGAGCCTGGCTTCGAACGGGCCGACGACAACCCTGGCGCGTTGTCGGGGCTCAGTGGCGCCAACTTGCGCGGCTATGTGCAGAAGGTCATCGATGAGTCACTGGGCCAGCCCGGCCTGACACCGGCCAACCTGGCCGAGCGCCTGAGCATCTCGGTGCGGCATCTGTACCGCTTGTTCGAGGAGGAGGGCGACAGCGTTTGCCGGTATATCCAGCGTTCACGACTCAAGCGCAGTGCGGACGACCTGTCCAACCCGTTCCTCAAGCGTGAGTCGATCACCTCCATTGCCTACAAATGGGGGTTCACCGATTCGGCGCATTTCAGCCGGGCGTTCAAGAAACAGTTCGAGCAGTCGCCGAAGGATTTCCGGGCGATGGCGTTGATGGCGGGGCGTTGAGTAAGGCCTTTTCGTCGACCAGCAGGTCCCCATTTAATTTTCACAAGACCAGGGACGGGTGGTGCCCTTGTATTTTCTAGGCGCCGGCGCTGCTCCAGCTTTAGCCACCATTGCTCGTCTGCATCACTCCAACCGGGTGGAAAAGAATTTGCTTGGTTCAGAAGCTCGCTGACCAAGGCCGATGACCTGACATTTTTGCCAGTAGCCATTTTCCTCATGTGGGCTGACTATCTGGTTGGAGTAGGGGGTAACAGTTTGGCAGGAGGGGCGTATGAAAAATGATGCTGACATTAATAGTGGTGAGCTTGTTCGGCTGTCCCGGCCAGAATTTTTGTGGCGGAAGGAAGGTGAGTTATTGAAGCGGCTTGTGGATGAGGCATTTCCTGTAGCCGAACTGCTAGTAGTCGACAGAAGCAGGGTACTGTCTGGGAATTATAAATGGATCAAGCCAGAGAACCCTGGTGAATGGGGTTATTGGCGATTTGATGAAACAGGTACATCTCCCGCTAATCTTGAGCTGGTCTGGGTGAGTAGTATTCCTGCGAACAAAGGCTTAGGGGGTGGTTGGGTAAATAGTAATGCGCTGTGAGGGAATTAACTATGTCATATGAAATCAGTGGTGAATGCATAAATTGCGGGGCATGTGAAAGTGAATGCCCCGTGACGGCAATTACTGAGGGCGAAGGACAACATTTAGTTGATGCTAAGAAATGTATTGACTGTGGCGCTTGTGAGACGGTTTGCCCGGTGGGTGCTGTCCAGAAAAAAGATAATGGATCATAAGTTTA
>NZ_JAMSHW010000042.1:0-29750 GCF_023757525.1 Pseudomonas sp. MWU13-3659
GCAGCAAGTCTCTGATATAGGAGCTGCGAGTTCCACCACCGATCCAAAAGTCTGTCACCGCGTTCAGAACCTCAGGGTCCATACGGAGTGCGGTATATGCAGCATCATGCATAAAGTGACTAGCCCCTTCATCCAGCCTGGACTCAAACAAGCTCCCTACCAAAATACAACCTATGGCTGCTCGCACCATCCAAGGTTCCGTCCGCGCTTCGAGAATATGAATCGCCGGAGAAATCAAGGAAGCGTCTGCCAGAATGATTTCCCAATCCTCTCCCATATCCTCGATAGCAAGACCTAGCAGTTCGGAAACTCGCGAACACACATCCGGTGGCGCCCCATAGTACGTCATCAAGCCTCCTTAAAGCCCGCCCCTCCTGGATTACTAAAATCATGTCTTTTTAAACACCAACCCTAGCGTCATCATACCCCTTATAGAGTTCCACCAACTTATCACACGCAGCCATTACCACTGACCTTTCAGAACCAACCTCTTCAGAACGGACATTTTTTTCACACCAATCACGAATATAACAAGCCCCCACAGACATAGAACAAACAACATATTCCCCCATAAACTCAAATGACATATTAGCCCCTTCAGGACTAAGGTAAACCGGGATATTATCTGGATCCTTATCACACTCCAGATACACTCCTGACATACCTACCCCCACCCCACCGAAGTTCAAGAGACACTCCAACAAAACTCCGATATAGCTATCCACGTGCAAATTGGAGCAAAGATAAAAATCCAGCAAACTGTTTTTCGGAACATCACTACGCACAAGGTCAGTCATGCCACCGTAAAGCCCCACCAGCTTCTTACAACCTTCAATTACTGCCCCCCTATCAGCAATTACCTCCTTATCACACCACTCCTCTATATACTTTGCGCCTTCAGCCATTGAGCAAACAACATACTCATCCATATACTCAAACGACATATCAAACCCATCGGAATCCAAATAATCTGGAATACCGAGCACGTCTCTATCACACCCTAGAGAGACCCCCGACATCTCTGTGCTAATACCTTCAAAATTCAGTAAATCCTCAATCAGAACCCTAATCAAACTCACACCATCAATACCTGTGGAAATCTTGAAATCAAGCATGCAGGTACTCACTATTTCACTTTCAACCTTACTTAACACACTCAACCCTCCACCGCCTCACAACCTGACAAAAATTGACAATCATTCCAGTTAGAACATCAGAGCAAACACCGCACAGCCTTCTAAACCCCATGCCTTGCATCATCAAAACCTTCATAGAGCCTCACCAGATTATTACAAGCCCCCATTATCTTCCCTCTCCTAGAATTAAAACCTTTACAGCAAACATTTTTCTCGCACCAATCGCGAATATAACAAGCACCTACAAACATAGGACAAACAACATATTCACCCGCAAAATCAAACGACATCTTATACTTCTCACACCTCAGATACGCAGGAATGTCTTCCGAATTACCATCGCACCCCAGATATACTCCAGACATGCCTAAACCTACCCCCTCGCACCTCAAGAGGGACTCAACCACGACTTCAATATAGTCCCCTTCATTCAAACCAGAACCAACAAGCATATCAGATAAACATTTCCCAGGCATTTCGCTCAGAGTGAGATCACTCATACCACCATAGAGCCCCACCAATTTCTTACACCCTTCAATCACTGCCCCTCTGTCAGTAACCACCTCCCTATCACACCACTCCTCTATATACTTTGCGCCTTCAGCCATTGAGCAAACAACATACTCACCCATGTACTCGAAAGACATATCAAACCCATAAGGATCCAAACAATCCGGGATACTTAGAATGTCAACATCACATCCAAGATAAACACCTGCCATCTCCAGCCCCACACCCTCAAACCTCAGAAGACTGTCAATTAAAATATCCAGACAACTCTCATACCTCAAGTCATCCGACACATATAACACCCCCATACAAGCCCTCATTATCTCTCTATCATCAGCGCTAAGCATGTTTGTCTCTTCCCTCAAGTGCTTGATATCAAATTATTTCATTCCCCTCTTTCAAAAACCACTTCCATCATGCGCCATCTCACTCCCATCACCCACCGTATAGACTCATTAAACGCTGACATTTCTCCACCACCTCCCTCTTATTCTTGTTTACATTTATCTCACACCACTCACCAATCCAAGCCTACATATCAACCCATAACGCCTATCTTCCTACCCCTTACGGTGCGAAGTCCCTCACTTTTCCAGCGACACTCTAAAGACTCCTCCTACCTCACAGCTAAACACCCCCACTATAGAGCGATACGAGCTTATTACACGCATGCAAAACGGCTTCTCTCTCACAGTAAATTCTTTCATTACACCAAGCACGTACAAGTCTCGCCCCCTCTGACATAGTGCAGACATAGCTCTCACCAATAAACTCAAAAGCCATATATCCCTTGCGGCCAATTAAATATGAAGGAATCATCTGAAAATCCTCATCACACGCCAAGTAAACACCAGACTCCTCCACAGCAACTCCTTCATACACCAACAGCTTTTCAAGCATCACAAGCATATAGCTATCCGCATAGCTACTTGAGCACTCCCTGAACCCCACCAAACAATTCCAAATAGTTGACTTATCGGACTCCGGCCTCATATCACTCACTTCATCCAGGTAGCCCCCACGCCTCAAGTCATCCGACATATAGAACGCCCATACAAGTCCCACCACCCCTTTATCACCACAACCAAAAATCACACCCCTCGTAAACCTAAGAACCGCCAGCCATACCCCGCAGTATTAAAAGCTCTAAAATCAACGCTCAAACCATAACCAAAACAAGCTGCACTCACAGGACATTGATCGCTTTTTATTTGGTGCGTGACCAAACCACCTCATCACTATCACCGCAATAAACCAAAGTCTTCTTAGTTGAGTCAAGCAACCAAAACACGTACCCAGTAGTTCGACCAAGTATCAACTGCAAATCACCCGACGACTCAAACCTCCAAACATGCCACCCACCATCAAAAACCATCAAATATACAAAGTCTTCTTTCTGATCTATTATTTTTCTCCAAAAATTCGCATCATAAAAACTACCCACCTCGCTCAAGCAGTTCGGATCAAGCCCACGATCACCTCTATAGAAAGTCTTTCTTATATAGTTCAAGAACCCCTCCAACTCCAAACCAGTAAAACGCATAACTTTAATAGAATCACCCAGCAATTCTTCCTCGATCTCACTTTGCAAGTAACCCATTTTATTTTTCTCTCCCCTTCTCATCCTGAACACGCTTCCTACTCACCGGAACCTCTTGCACCAAGATGTGTCCTCGAACTCCTCCAGCTCCATCTCGCTTCCCGGGCGTTTGATATCCAACATGAGGAATTGCTGGCCCGTTTTTACTGCCAACCAGAGTTGGATCATCAATATTCACCTCTGCTCCTTTATTCGCGCCGGCTAAAACCTTCCACTCTGTGGGATGAGACTTACCATATTTATCCTTACCCCATTTCGTCACCTCGAACTCAGCCCTTGGTACTCCCGTCCTACGAAAAGCTTCGTCCAATGCTTTTTTTACCTGCTCATGAGGGCTACCCGGCAACGACCGATAATCCAAATCCTTTTTGGGATCAAACCTCCACCCCCTTCCGGACAACACGCCGCCAACCCCAACGGATCCACACCATACAAGTACCCATTGACCCCACCCGCCAATCCAATCGGATCCGGCGTTAGATACCGCCCTGTCTGTGGGTTGTAATAACGGCGTCGGTTGTAATGCAGCCCGGTTTCTTCATCGTAGTACTGTCCCTGGAACCGCAAGGGGTTGTCGATGTGATCCACGTCCAGGCGCAGGACATGGCCGTAGGATGCGATCCGCACACCTCTAGTTTTGTCTCGCCCTTCAAGTGCTTGATATCAACTTACTTCATTTTCCATTTTCAAAAACCACTTCCATCATGCGCCATCTTACTCCCCGCACCCGCCATATAGACTCATTAAACGCTGACACCTCTCCATCACCTCCCTCTTATCCTTACTTACATTCATCTCACACCACTCATTAATCCTTCTCGCCCCTTCAGACATTTCATATATAGCGACCTCACCAATAAACTCAAACGCCATTCCATTTTCAATACCAATTAAATATCTCGGGATATTATCCAGATCCTCATCTCGCTGAATATATACACCAGACATCTCAATCCCCACACCCTCGAACTGCAACAAACACTCAAGCAAAACATCAAGATAACTTTCCACATGCAAAGCCCCTGAATCCCTAAAATCCATCAGGCATGCACTAACGATCTCATCCCGACTAAAACCAACCATAACTTTCACCTCAATGACGGATGGAAATTTACAACAACATTATCAGAATTCAGATACACCCTAAACTTAA
Source organism: Pseudomonas sp. MWU13-3659 (assembly GCF_023757525.1). NCBI lineage: Bacteria > Pseudomonadati > Pseudomonadota > Gammaproteobacteria > Pseudomonadales > Pseudomonadaceae > Pseudomonas > Pseudomonas sp. MWU13-3659. Next base: position 4,400 of record NZ_JAMSHW010000042.1, read on the forward strand.
TACCACGAACAACATTACTATACGAAACAGACCCTGACGCCACTGCTTTCTCATAACCTACCCGAGCCGCCTCAAGACCACCTGAATATATATCCTCAGGCGATAGCACATCAGGATCATATACCGTTTTTTGATTTTTAAACGGCCGCACCCCAACCACATCACCTTTGTTGTTTAACTTGTCTCTAGCATAAAAAATCTCGGATAGCCCAGGCATTTCACCCGGCTCTTCACGCAAAACAAAGAGACCATGATCATCAACAGCCTTCATAAACGCATCTCTATTATGCGCCCCTTTAATACCAACATCTCTATCGTAACCATCAAACTTATCCAAATGATTTCTCACCCCACTGCTAACTGGCACCCCTTTATACGTAAACACATCCGGACAACACGCCGCCAATCCCAACGGATCCACCCACCCCGTCGGATTCACACCATACAAATACCCATTGACCCCACCCGCCAATCCAATCGGATCCGGCGTTAGATACCGCCCTGTCTGTGGGTTGTAATAACGGTGTCGGTTGTAATGCAGCCCGGTTTCTTCATCGTAGTACTGCCCCTGGAACCGCAGGGGGTTGTCGATGTGGTCCACGTCCAGGCGCAGGACATGACCGTAGGCGCGGTAGCGCGCCGACCAGCGAACGCGCCCGCTGCTCGAGGTCAGCTCCTGGGGCGTGCCGAGGTGGTCGAGGTGGTAGTGCAGGGTTTCGGCGGGGCCGTCGCCGTCGCGCAGCAACATCACCATGGGGCGGAAGCCGCCGGGCTCGTAGACGTAGCTGCGCCAGCGGCCCTGGCAGTGCTCGGCCAGCAGGCGTTCGCCCTGCCAGATGAACGTGGTCACGGTGTCGCCGACGGCCTTGGACACGCGGCGGCCGAAGGCGTCGTAGCGATAGCGGGCCTGGCGGCCGTCGGGCAGATCGACGCTGGCCAGGCGGTGCTGGCTGTCGTAGTGGTAGCGGGTGACCAGCTGCTGGCCATGGCCGCGGCGCTCGCTTACCTGGTTGCCGAAGCGGTCGTAGTCGTAGTGGCTGTCGCCGTGCATCAGCAGGCGGTTGGCGTCGACCCGCACATCGCGCGGGTCGCCGCGCAGGCCGCTCTGGGCCAGGAGGTTGCCGGCGGGGTCGTGGACGAAGTACTCGGCCAGTTCGCCGCGCACGGCGGTCAGGCGGTCCAGGGGGTCGTACTGGTAGGTGCGGGTGCCGCGGCGGGTGTCCTCCAGGCGGGTGAGGTTGCCACTGTCGTCGTAGTGGTAACGCCGCAGGAACACCGAGCCTTCCTTGCGATCGACCCGCTGGGCCAGCAGGCGGCCCTGGCCGTCGTACTGGAACTGGCTGAGCAGGTCGCCCTGCTGGCGGGCCACTTCGCGGCCGTGTTGGGTGCGATGGGCCGTCAGGCGCTGGCCGTCGAGGTCGATGGCCTGCAGGTGGTCGCCGGGCTGGTAGCGGTAGTCCAGGCGGCTGCCGTCGGGCAGCCGGCAGTGGCTGACCCGGCCCATGGCGTCGTAGCCATAGTGCAGGGTCGCCCAGCCCTGGTGCTCGGTCACCAGGCGGTCGCACAGGTCGTACGTGTAGGCCAGCGGCCAGTGGCCGTCATCCACCTGCACCAGGCGGCCGAGGGCGTCGTAGCGGTGCTCGACCTGTTGCCCGTCGGGCAGGGTCTTGACCAGCAGACGGCCCTGTTTGTCCCGGGTGTAGCGGGTCAGCCACGGCTCGCCGGTCTCGCCGTGCTCGGCCTTTTCCAGCAACTGGCCGTTGAGGTCGTAGCGGTAGCGGGTGACTTGCCCGTCGAAGCCGGTCTCCTCGGCGAGCAGGCCGTTGGGGTGGTAGGCCAGGCGGTAGTGTTCGCCGCGGGCGTTGACCACCTCCGACAGTTGCAGCTGGGGATTGTCGTAGCGGTAGCTGAGAACGCTGCCATCGGGGTCGATGCGCCGGGACGGCAGGTGCAGCCCGTCGTCGTACTCGAAGCGGGTCACCCGCCCCAGTTCGTCACGCTGGGCGGTCACCCGGCCATAGGCGTTGTATTCGTAACGGCGCACGCCGCCGCCGGGCAACGACACCTCGCTCACGCGCCCGGCCAGGTCCCACTTGTACTGGGTGACCGAGGCGTTCTCGCGCTGGCGCATCACCAGGCGGCCCAGGGCATCGTAGCGGTAGCGCCGCGAGCCACCGCCCGGCAGGGCTTCGCTGACCAGTTGCCCGGCGGCGCTCCAGCCCAGCTCGTGCAGGCTGCCGTCAGGTTGGCGGATGCCGACCAGGCGCCCCTGTGTATCGTAGAGGTAGCCGGTGACCTGCCCGCACGGGTCGGTCTGGCGGATCACATCGCCCTGGGCATTGCGCTGATACAGCCAGCGGGCCTGCCCACGGCGCACTTCGCAGACATGGCCGTCGCGGTAGTGGTAATGGGTCGCTTCGCCGTCTTCGGGCTGCACCGACAGCAACTGCCCGGCTTCGTCGTAGCTGTAGACGGTTTCGGCGCCCAGCGGATTGCGCTCGGCCACCAGGCGGCCGTGGTCATCGTAGGTCTTGTGATGCTCGGCGCCGTCGGCGTCGACCTGGCGCACCAGCCGGGCCTTGTCGTCGTGCTGGTACACCTGCTGGCTGCCGTCGGCGTTGTGCACCGTGACGGCGCCCTGCCCGTCCCACTGGTAGCGCGCCTCCAGGCCCGGCACGCTGGACCAGTGGCGTACGCAGCGGGCCTGCTTGCCTTCGCCCTCCCATTCCCAGTAGAACGCCGCGCCGCCGGCCAGCCGCCGCTCGAGGATGACGTTGGCGGCGTCGTAGCGGTAGCGCTCCCGCTCGTCCAGGCCGTTGCAGGCCTCGGTCAGTTGCCCGGCGTCGTTGTAGTGGTAGCTGGCCAGGGTCGCCACGCGCACCCAGGGCGCCTGCTCGCGCCCCTTCGCGTCCAGCAGCGGCTGGCGCACCTGCAGCTCCAGCGCCACCAGGCGGCTGCCCTGGTACGCCAGGTACAGGCGGTTGCCGGCGCCGTTGTCGACGTGTTCCAGGCGGCCGGCGCGGTCATGGCCGAGGGTGAGGCGATTGTCGTAGGCGTCGCTCAGGGCGACCAGGCGGCCATCGATAAAGTGCAGGTAGCGCGGGCGCTCGCCGGCTTCGGCGATCACCAGCTCGCCCTCGGCCTCACCGAGGAAGATCGCCGCGTTGCTCAGGCTGTTGCAGATGAATGGGCGACGGCTGTCGGGCATCGGGAAGCGGGTGCGGCGGTTCTCGTGGTCGCACCACACCACGCCCTGGCCGTCGGCCTGCAGCTGGTGGCACAGGCTGTGGCTCCAGCCGGGGCCCAGGCCGTGGTCGATCTCGGCCGCACTGGTGCGGTACATCCGCACCCAGGCCAACGGCAGCACGCCGAACAGCTCGGCCTCCTGCAGCGTGAGCAGCTCCTCGCCGGTGACCATCGACACCGGGCAACGGTTGGTGACGGTCTCGTCGGCGCGCTGGGCGGGCTTGTCGCTGGGGGTGCGGGGCTGGCTGGGGGCGTCGGGCAGGTCCGCTTCCGGCTCTACCCGCAGCGCCGCCTGGCGCTTGCCACGCACCACCGAGACGGCGTCGTCCACCACCATGTCGAGGTCTTGCGGGGCGCTCTTGATGGCCAGCGGTACCTTGGCGGCGCTGTTGACCTCGACGCTGCCGCCCGTCAGCAGCGGCTTGGCCAGGCGGGCATGGGCCGCCAGGGCGTGGTCGCGGCTGAGGTCGATCAACCGTTGCAGGCTGCCGAGCAGGTCGCTGGCAACGCCGCCCGCATGCTTGAGGCCCTTGGCGGTCAGCCGGAACGCCAGGCCCAGGCCACCGGACAGCACGACGCCCAACAGCACGTCCAGCAACAGGCCGGCGTTGAGCATGGCGAAAGCCTGGGCCTGCCATTCGGGCGGGGTCAGGGCCAGCCACTGCAGGATCGCGGTGGCGTAGAAGAACATCAGCAGCTCGTCGTGGAGCATCAGGTTGGCGGTGTGCAGCAGGCTGGCCGCCTGGGCCTTGAGCTTCTGGAAGTCCGCCTCGCTGATGTGCTGCAACAGCTTGTCGCGGGCGCCATCGAGGTTGAACAGCAGCTTGACCAGGGCCTTGAGGTCGTCGAGCAGGTTCATCAACACGCTGCTGACGCCCTTGTACATCGCCGCGTTGATGTCCTTCAGGCGTTGCAGGGAGCCCACCGGCGGCATGCGGTCCCAGTGCGGGCCGATGCGCTCGGCCCACTCGCTGTCCAGCCAGCCCTTGAGCTGGTCGAGCAGACCGTCGTAGGAGCCGTGCAGCGCCTCGATCTCGGCCGGGCCGACCTTGGGGTGGAACAGCAATGTGTAGCGGCGGTTGGCGTGGCAGCCGCTGATGGTCGCCCTGCCCTGCTCGTCGAGCTGGCCCTCGAAGCGCTGCGGGGCCTGGCCTGGCGGCACCTGCTCCACCAGCGCGTAGGGCGTGCCGCCGATGGGCACGAAGGCCAGGCTCTCGAAGCGGTGCACGATGTTCAGCACGCCATTGGCCGGGCAGTTGGCGTAGCCAGTGATCGTGCGCGCCCCCAGCCCCTTGGCCTGGCGCAGCACCTCGTTGCCCTCGCTGTCGGTGAAGCGCAGCTCCTGCTCCAGGTTCAGCGCCCAGCCCAGCCACAGGCTGTCCTGCAACTTTTCGAAAGTGGCCAGGCTGTGCTGGCGGAAATGGGTGATCCGCGCCGGGCCGTCGGGCTTGCGGGCGTCGAGGTTGTCGTAGAGGAACTTGGCGTAGATCAGGAGGCTCATGGGGTGATGTCCTTGTTCACGTGCGCCAGCAGCCGTTCCATGGCTGGCGTGTCGAGCGGGGCACCCAGGGCCAGGCGCTCGACCTTGCAGCGCAGGGTGGCCTCGGGGAGGGCGAAGTAGAGATCGGGGTGGACCTCGCGCAGCCATTGCATGAGGTTGTCGATGACCGGGCCGGGGTCGCGCCGGTGCAGGTGCTCGAGCAGTTCGGCGCTGACCGGCCACCAGGGGAATGGCTCGATGTTCAAACGCGCGGCCTGGCGCAACGAGCGCGCCTGGCCATTGCTCCAGACCCGGCTGAACACCGGCAGCAACGCGGGCGACCCGGCCTGCTCGTGGTCGAGCAGGGCCAGCAGTTGGTGGCCGTCCCACAGGCGCAGGAACACCGCAGTGCCGTCCGGCAGCTTCACCTGGGTCAGGCTGCGCAGGTACTCGAACACCTGCGCGGGCGGGTGCGACGACACCGCCAGCCAGCCCCAGTCACGGCAGCGGACAGTGCCGCACCAGGCGAGGAACTCGCCCTGGGGCGCGGCCTCCACCAGGTAGGGCATGGCTTCGAGCCAGCCGGCGTAGGGGGTGCCTTTCCACAACGGCAGGGGTACCTGAAAACCGTCGTGTCGGCGGTAAGCCGCCAGCACGTCGGCCTCGCTGACGCTGCCGAACACCACATACAGGCGTTCGCCATCGACCAGGGGATTGGCCGCGAGCCAGGCTTCGGGGGTGAGGGTTTCACAGGTCACAGGCGCCCTCCTTGCACCGCTCGCACTCTTCGCAGAACGCGGCGTTGCGGCGGAAGGTGTCGAGCTGCGCCTGGGTCAGCGGCCGGCCTGCCACGGCCTGCTCGGCCTGGGCGGTGGCGCCCGGTGGCAGCGGCATGGCCGGGGTGCCGCCGGGAACCTGGCCATTGGCGTCGACACAGTAGGCTTTGCCGAGGGTCACGCCACTGGCATCGACCCGCAGGAAACCGCCACCGGCGCGCAGCACCACCTCGCAGCCGGCATCGAGCACCAGCCGCCTGCCGGCTGACAGGTGAACCTCCTGCCCGGCCTCGACCAGCAACGCCTGGCCGAGTTTCATGTGCCGGGAATTGACGATGTTCAGGTGATCGTCACCGCGCAGCTCGGTCTTGCGGTCGCCATGCACGGTGCGATGTTGCTGGGCGTGGTACTCGCTGTGGACGTCGCCCTGCACGGTGTCGTGGCGCTCGTTGCGGACCTGAACGCGCTGGTCGTGGCCGACGCTCTGTTCCCAGTCGCGCTGGGCATGAATGAAGATCTGCTCCTGCCCCTGGCGGTCCTCGATGCGCAGTTCGTTGCTGCCCTCGGCCCCCGGCGAGCTGGCCGTCTTGAACACGCTGCGGGTCTTGTTGGCGGGCAGTTCCAGGGGCGGCAGGTGAGCGGCGTTGTACAGGCAGCCGGCGACCACTGGCCGGTCAGGGTCGCCGTCGAGGAACGCCACCAGCACCTCCATGCCGACCCGGGGAATGACCAGGCTGCCGTAGCCGTTGCCCGCCCAGTTGCTGGCCACACGCAGCCAGCAGCTGGTCTTTTCGTCGCGCTGGCCGTCGCGGTCCCAGTGGAACTGCACCTTGATCCTGCCGAGGGCGTCGCAGTGGATCTCTTCACCTGCCGGGCCGGTCACCCTGGCGGTCTGGGCGCCGTGGATGCGCGGCCGTTGGCCGGGCGCCGGTGGCCGATAGGGAGTCCCCCAGGGCAGCGCCTTGAACTGGTTGCGATAGCCCTGCCAGGTCGCCGCCCCGCCTTCGCCGCCGGCCTCTTCCAGGACCTGTGGCTGATGGCCTTCGTGGGTAACCTCGGCCAGCAGCCACAGGGCGTTCCAGGCATCGCGCGGATGCGCTTCAAGGGTGAAGAAATGGCCACTGCGCAGGGCCGGCTGGTCGCTCTTGCCCTCGGCTTGCAGGTAGTCGGCCCGAAGGCTTTCGAGGGCTCGCTGGCTCACATGGCGAGCGCCTTCGCGGTCGGTGAAGTCCCCGGGAAAACCGTAATCCTCGACGTCCGGCTGGGGCACGGGCAGCTCGGGCTGGTGTGCACCGTGCAGCACCAGGTTGGGCTTTTCGAAGTCATAGCCGCGCCGGCTGGCCCTGGCGGTGCGGGCCGCCACCCGCGCGCCGAACCGGTTGACCACCGGCTGGTCCCGGGCCTGGCCACTGTCGGGGGCGAAGCGGGTCGGCCGGGCCAGGCGCGGGAAGGCGCTCTGGTCGTCGCCGAACACCAGCAGGTGGCCGTCGGGGCTGTGCTCGAAGTGGTAGTGCAGCCCCTCCTCCGCGCACAGGCGCTGGATGAACGCGAGGTCGGTCTCGTCGTATTGGGTGCAGTAGTCGCGCTTGGGGTAGACCGTGGGGCCGAGCTGGAAGCGGTAGGCGTCGGCGAGGATGCCGTGGGCCTTGAGCACCGCGGCGATGATCTGCGGCACGGTCTGCTGCTGGAAGATGCGCAGGTCGCGGTTGTGTTCGAGGTAGGCCAGGCGTGGGACCAGCTCCAGCCGGTAGTGGGTCAGCCGTGCGCCGGTGTCACCCTGGGAGACGCAGGCAATCTGCCCGTGGATGCACTGGCCGTCGCCACCGATCTGCAAAGTCGCCAGTTTGTGCAGCAGGTGCTCCAGGTCGATGGCCGGGTCTTCACTGACCAGTTCGACACTGAACAGGTAAGGCGTACAAAGCGCCTCCGTGCCGGTGAAACGCAATACTTGCAAGTCCGTTTGAACACCGTGGACCTGCAAGCTGAATCGGGGCTGATCTCCTGATCCGAACATTCGCCATCCTTATGCCAGGTACGCTCACGGCGCCGCACCTACACGAAAGTGCAAGTACGGGGCGCGTTGAAGCCGTTGAGAAGTACCCGAAGCATAAGGCAATGAAAGTGCGCAACTTTTGCGCACTCGCACACAAGCAAATGATTTAAAAAGAGAAACCTGAATTTATTTCAATTTGTTTTTATATGAAATAACGGCAAATAATTACCTGCACAAAACAATCAATAAGACGCTTCCCAATACAAAGTAGGAGGCGCCTTACAAACCTAAAAATATCTAAACAAACTTATAAACAAAACAACGCAAAAGTTCGCACCACACATCCGCAACGAACACTCAAACGGATGCAGCGAGGATGAACTCGCGATAACCTGAGACAATCACATACACCGCGAAATAGCAGAAAATGGCCGCCGACAGCAGGTAGGACCACGTCAGCAACCGGTCACCGAGCAGGCGCCCGCCATGGCTGGCGATGCCGCACAGCGACAGGCACCAGACCAGCCCGGCGGCGAAGAAGCCCCCCAGGAACAACCCTGCGTCGAGCAGGCTGCCGCCACCGGACCTGGAGATCAGCACCCCGCCCACCGCCGCGAACCAGAGGATGGCGCTGGGCGAAGACATGGCCAGGAAGATCCCGCGCAGGAACTCGCGCCAGCCCGACTCCACCACCACCTCGCCCCGCGACTCCAGGTGCCCGCCGCGCCAGGCCGCCAGCAGCATCTTCAGCGCGAACCACACCAGCAGTGCCGAGCCGCCCAGCCACAGTGTCCAGCGCACGCTTTCGAACTGCAGCAGCACGGTCATGCCGGCCAGCGCGGCAATCGCGTAGACCAAGTCGCCGACACAGGTGCCCAGGCCCAGCCAGAACCCCTGGAGAAACCCGCGCTGCATGGCCAGGGTGATCATGGCGATATTGGCGATGCCGATATCCAGGCAAAGGGACAGGCTGAGCAGGAAACCGTTGGAGAAGGGCATGGCACACTCTGGGCGCATTCAGGGGAGCCCATTGAACCCGAGGGTGTGCTTGCCGTACAGGAAGAAATTGCACGCAGTCAGCGGGGCTCCGGCTTGATGGTGCAATCGCAAAGATAGTCGTCTACGGCTTGTTGAAATGCCATGTGCAACCCAGTCAAGGTGCTGGCGTGAAAACTGATGATATCGACCACGCCGAGCACACGACCGACGAATACCTGGTCATACGCATCGTATTCAACACCGGCCTCGTAGCCTTTGTAGTGCATGCAACCCATCATCGTTCTCCTGAAACACATTGCGAACGGGCAAAAATGCTACCAAACCGGGAAAGCACTTTTGCCCCAACATTCATTCAGGATTTTTCATCACCCGCCAGCACCTGCGCATACCACGCCCGGTCCACATTCGCCCCGCTGAGCACCACCGCGACACGCTTGCCGGCCTGGCGCTCGCGCTCCTGCAGCAACGCCGCCAAGGCCGCGGCGCCGGCCCCTTCGGCCGTGTTGTGAGTAGCTTCGTGGTACAGGCGCATCGCGGCCGCGATCTCACGGTCATCCACCCGCACGATACGCGCGGCATTTTCGCGTACCAGGGCAAAGGCCTCCGGATGGGGCACGCGGCAGGCCATGCCGTCGGCGAAGGTATCCGCGGTGGCCGTGGTGACGATGCGCCCCAACTCGAAGCTCTGGGCATAGGCGTCCGCAGCGCTGGAGACCACACCGACGATCTCGGTATCCAGCCCCAGCAGGTTGCGCGCCTGGATCAGCCCGCAGATGCCCGAGCCCATGCCGATCGGTACGTACACGCAATCCAGCCCGCGCACCGCCTCGAACAGCTCCAGGGCATAGGTGGCCACGCCGCGCACCAGTTCCGGGTGGAAGGACGGCACCATCGCATAGCCACGGGCCTCGGCGATCCTCGCCGCTTCCTCCCGCGCCACATCGAAGTCGACACCGTGCTCCACCAGCTCGGCGCCCAGTGCGCGCATGGCGGCGTTCTTCTCGCGGGAGTTGCCTTGCGGCACCACGATCACCAGCGGCAGGCCGGCCTGGCGCGCCGCCAGGGCCATGCTCTGGCCGTGGTTGCCCCGGGTCGCGGTAACCAGCCCGCGCGGCACCTGGCCGCTGGCCAGCAGCGCACGCACGTAGACCAGGCCACCGCGCACCTTGAAAGCGCCGGTGGGCGCATGGTTCTCGTGCTTGACCCACACCTGGCAACCCAGCCGCTCGGCCAGCAGCGGCCAGGCATGCTGCGGGGTCGGGGGAACGTGCTGGTGGACGAATGTGGCGGCTTCGCGCAGGGCGGGCAGGTCGAACATGGCGGGCATCCTTCATCGGTTGGGGTTGAACCGATGCTAAGCGCCGGGCATTGTATGGGTCCAAGGATATATTGCATGGGTAGCAATTTCGTGTGGACGCCAACACTGCCGGACAACAGCCAGCCCCGCTATCTCGCGTTGGTCGACGCCATCGCCAGCGCCATCGAGCGTGGCGAACTCACGGTCGGCCAGCGCCTGCCACCGCAACGGCGCCTGGCCTGGGCCCTGGGGCTGAACCCCAGCACCACGCAGCAGGCCTACCGCGAAGCAGCGGCGCGGCACCTGGTCTCCGGCGAAGTGGGCCGCGGCACCTATGTGCTGGCGGGGAGCAAGGAGGCGACGCTGTTCCGCCTCAAGCAGCCTGATCACCAGCATCCGGTGATCGACCTGTCGACCAACGTGCCCGTGGCCGATCCGCACAATTGCGACCTGGAGCACAGTCTGCGCGGCTTGCTCGAACAGAGGGAAACCGCCCTGCTCGACCATTACCTGGGGCCCGACCAACTCATGTTGGGGCGAATTCAGGGCGCCCGCTGGCTGGCCAATCGCGGGCTGGACCTGGCACCGGAGGAGGTGCTGCTCTGCGGCGGTGCCCAGCAGGCGTTGACCCTCGTGTTGCAGTCGTTGTGCCAGGCGGGTGAGCCGGTGATGGTCGAGGCGCTGACTGCCCCGGGCATCAAGGCCGCGTGCCGACAACTGCGTCTGCCGGTGCATGGCGTGGCCCTGGATGACCAGGGCCTGCGCCCGGATGAACTGGACCGTGTCGCACGGGCCAGTGGTGCACGGGTGCTGGTGACCACACCGACCTTGCACAACCCCACTGGGGCCTGCATGGACGAAGCCCGGCGCCGGGCGCTGGCGGAGGTCGCCAAGCGTCATGAGTTGCTGGTGATCGAGGATGATGTGTATGGCGCACTGACTGATCGGCCACCGCTCTACCCGTTGCTCGAAGACCGAGGCGTACTAATCACTAGCCTGTCCAAGACCGTGGCCGCAGGACTGCGCCTGGGCTGGATCGCAGCCCGCCCCGCGTTACTGGAGCAGATCGACCCTTACGCCCAAGCTACCCACTGGTCGGTATCACCCTTGAACCTGCGCATCGCCTGCCAGTGGATCGCCGACGGCACTGCCGCCCGGCGCCTGGCCTGGCAGCGGGAGGAACTTGGCGAACGCTGGCGCCTGGCGCGGGCGCTGCTGGGGGATGCGCTGCCGATCGCCGGCGTGCCGTCGCCTCATGCCTGGCTGGCCACGCCAGGAGACGCCGAGGCAGTAGTTGCCCGGTGTCGGGCGCAGGGGGTGGAGATCGTGCCGGCCAGCGTGTTCGCGGTGGGCACGGACAGCGTGCGGGCGGTGCGGGTCAGCCTGTCGGCGGCGCACAGCCGGGCGCAGTTGAAGCAGGGCCTGGAGCTCGTCCGGGATCTACACCTGCCCCTGTAGGAGCGGCCTTGTGCCGCGAAAGGGCCGCAAAGCGGCCCCGGCGATCTTTGCACCAACACTGAAGTCTGGGGCTGCTACGCAGCCCTTTCGCGGCACAAGGCCGCTCCTACAGGGATTGCGTGCGGCTCAATTCAACCGGCAACCTTCGCCCAGGGCGCGGTACTGGAGGGTGTGCACCTGCCCTTGGTGGTCTTCGTAGGTCATGGTGGCAGGCACCACTTCACACACGTTGGGGATGGTCGACAAGCTGATCACACGCTTGATGTCGAGGTTGGTGGAATAGTCGTACTGCTCGACCGCGGGTTGGGTGTCTGCGGTCTTGGCCTGGTCCGCGAAGGCGAACGGGGACATACCGACCAATGCAAGAATCAGTAAGGCTTTCATGGATATCGACCTTGATGGCTATCAAGCTGATCGCGTGACTTCTGATGCCGTCAATGGCGCGGAGAAGTTGTCATCGACTGCTGGGATGACACGAAGTACCGATCCCGCTTTATCGTACTGCCGGGGGGATGAGGGAAAGTCTACTCCCCGTCCGGAATAGTTGAACCCTTATGTCGGATATTCACCCTTGTCGGATTTGCAACAATCTGCGACAAAGCGCGGCCTGACGCTCAGGGGCCGAATAGGTAGGTGCCTGGTCCGGCGCATTCGCCGGCAAGCCGGCTCCTACAGGGAGAACACTTTTGACCGCGTTGACCTGCATGCACCTTCCACAGGCGCAACGCCGCCTGCTGGAGCACTTCTATCGCCAGCACGGCTCGCGCATGCGCGCCAGCGGCGAGGGGGAGCTATGGGTGGCCCGTGCCGATGAAATTGTTGGAGGGATGAGCCTGCAGGCTGTGGCACAAGGGCACTGGCTTACCGGCCTGTTCGTCGCGCCACAGTGGCGTGGGCGGCAGGTCGCGTCGCGCCTGGTCGAAGCGGCCTTGGCGGCGCGCCCGGGCCCGACCTGGCTGTTCTGCCACCCGGACCTGCAGCCGTTCTACCAGCGCCTGGGCTTCACGCCCGCCATCGACCTGCCCGAAGCGCTGACCTCGCGGCTGGCCCGCTACCAGCGCAGCAAGCCCTTGCTGGCGATGGCGCGTGGTCAGTCGTCGGCCACATCGAGCCCAGGGAACAGCACCTCGGTGTAGCCGAACTTGCTGAAGTCCTGAATACGCGAGGGGTACAAGCGGCCGATCAGGTGATCGCACTCGTGCTGTACCACCCGTGCATGGAAACCATCGGCAAAACGATCGATCGGGTTGCCGTCCGGATCGACGCCGGTATAGCTGATGTGCTTGTAGCGCGGTACCACGCCGCGCAACCCCGGCACAGAGAGGCAGCCTTCCCAGCCATCCTCGACCTCGGTGGACATCGGCGTGATCACCGGGTTGAGCAGGATGGTCCGGGGCACGGCTTCGGCATCCGGGTAGCGCTCGCTACGCTCGAAGCCGAAGATCACCAGTTGCAGGTCGATGCCGATCTGCGGCGCGGCCAGGCCCACGCCACCGACATGGGCCATGGTTTCGAACATGTCGTCGATCAGCTGGCGCAACTCCGGGCTGCCGAGCATGTGCTCGGGAACCGGCGGGGCGATGCGCAGCAGGCGTTCATCGCCCATCTTGAGAATGTCACGGATCATCAGGTATTAGGCTCGCGGGTTTGAGGTGCGTGTTCCACAGGGTGCTCATGGCCGAGCACGGTGATGGTATCCCGGTGCTGGTCGCCCGCGAAGTCCTTCTCGCCCGGGTTCTTGCCTTCAGCCGACATATGCTCGATCACCGCGTTCATCTCCGCCCCCAACAGCAGCACGGCGGCGGAAATGTAGAAGTACAGCAACAGCACGATGATTGCACCGATGCTGCCATACATGGCGTTGTAGTCGGCGAACGTCTTCACGTAGTAGGCGAAGCCCAGGGAGGCGACGATCCACACCACCACCGCCAGCACCGAGCCGGGGGTGATGAAGCGGAATTTCTGCTTCACATCGGGCATGACGTAGTAGATCAAGGCCACCGCCACCATCATCAGGATGATGATCGCCGGCCAACGCAGGATGGTCCACACCACAACCACCGCCTCTTCCAGGCCCACCTGCGAAGCGATCCATTCCATGACCTGCGGCCCCAGCACCATCAACGCAGCCGCCGCCAGCAGCATGCCGGCGATGCCGACGGTGTAGATGATCGACAAGGGGAAGCGCTTCCACACCGGCCGCCCTTCGGGCACGTCGTAGGCGGCGTTCATCGCGCTCATCATCAGGCGCACGCCGGCCGAGGCCGTCCACAGGGCGATCACGATACCCACCGAGAGCAAGCCGCCCTTCGACTGCTGCAACTGGTCGATCACCGGGTTGACCTGCTCCAGGGCCTGGGGCGGCAATACCAGTTCGGACTGCAGGCGCAGCCAGGAGAAGAAGTCCGGCAGGTGCAGGAAGCCGATCAGGGCGATCAGGAACAGCAGGAAGGGGAACAGCGAGAACAGCATCTGGTAGGCCAGCGCACTGGCATAGGTGGACATCTCGTCATCGAGGAACTCCTTGACGGTGCGCACCAGCACGCGGTGCAGGGGCAAGCCGCGCAGCTCGGGGAAAATCATAGCGTCTCCTTTCGCCGCTTGATCGTCGTGGCAATACGGACAAGTCTAATAGACCGCGCCGCAGCTGTGACTACTCAACGTCAATTGCAAGAAAACGGCTACATCCTAGTGCCTAAATCGTAGGAGCCAGCTTGCTGGCGAACAGCATCTTCATGCCCGTTCGCCAGCAAGCTGGCTCCTACAGGTCGCGTGGCTCACCGGTTGATCAAGGCTTTTTCACCGCATCCTTGACCTTGCCCACCGCCTGCTGCGCTTCGCCCTTGATTTCCTGGGCCTTGCCTTCGGCGCGCAGCCGGTCGTTGCCGGTGGCCTTGCCGACGCCCTGCTTGATGTTGCCCACGGCCTCGTTGGCCAGCCCTTTCGCTTTGTCTTTGGTACCGCTCATGGGAGAACTCCTTGCGGGAAAGACACGGGGAATCGTGTCGACAACAGGTCGACCCGCAGGCTTGCGCCAGAGTTTCAAATTGTTTGAACAGGGCCTGCCGAATGGCAAACAGGGGGCATGTTGACGTGTTGACTGTACCGGCGCTTTCGCCGGCAAAGCCGGCTCCTACAGGTTCGGCGCTTGCCGCGCCCCGCGCCACCCAGCACAATGGCAGGCCTTTCTAGCGTCAACCCGCAGGAACCTGCATGAAACTCGACAAACCCACCGCCATCGCCCGCCGCAACGCGGCGCTGACCCGGCCGGTGCTCGACCGCGACAACACCCTGTTCGCCATCCTCGACAAGAAGCGCAACCTGTGGTGGTTCGAAGTGCCGGTGGCATTGCTGCGCAAGGGCCAGCCCGACTGGGTCAACCTGTTGCTGCACACCCCGGAAACCGACGAGTTGCAGCACCTGAAGGTGCCGGTCAACTTCCTGCGCGCGCATCAGGAGCAGATGGAAGTGCGCCACCCCGGCAAGCGCCGCTCCACCATCAGCCTGGCCCTGAGCGCCGACCGCGACTCGCTGCTGCGCGACACCCGCCCCGGTGGCGAGCAGCTGGACTTCCGGACCTTCGTGCAGGCCTGATCAGGCCCGCTCGATGCGATCGTCAAGGATGACGATCCGGCCCTGCTTGAACAGTGCACCGATCGCTTTCTTGAAGTTGCCCTTGCTGACATTGAACATCTGGCTGATCACCGCCGGGTCGCTCTTGTCGCACACCGGCAGCACACCGCCGGCGGCTTCCAGGCGCTGCATGATCTGCTCATGCAGGGTGTCGGCCAGCGCCTCACCGACCGGTTGCAGGCTCAGGGCGATCTTGGCGTCGTGGCGCACTTCCTTGATGAAGCCCTTCTCGTGCATGCCCGAACGCAGGAACTTGAACACCTCGTTCTTGTGGATCAGGCCCCAGTGGCGGTTGTTGATGATCGCCTTGAAGCCCATGGGCGTCTCGCCGGCCACCAGCAGCTCGACCGGCTGGCCGGCCTTGTAGTCCACCGGGGTGCGGTCCAGGTAGCGGTCCAGCTTGGCGGTGGCGGTGATGCGCCGGGTGCGCTTGTCGAGGTAGGCGTGGACCACGCAGTAGTCGCCGATCTTCAGCGGCCTGGACTCTTCCGAATACGGCATCAGCAGGTCCTTGGAGAGGCCCCAGTCGAGGAAGATGCCCGCGCCGTTGATGTCCTTGACCTTGAGGCTGGCGAACTCGCCCACCTGCATTTTCGGCTTCTCGGTGGTGGCGATCAGCTGGTCTTCGCTGTCGAGGTAGATGAACACGTTGAGCCAGTCGTCGAGCTCCAGTTCGGCGTCCTTGGGGAAGTAACGCCGTGGCAGCAGGATTTCGCCGTCGGCGCCGCCGTCCAGGTACAGGCCGAATTCCACGTGTTTCACGATTTGCAAACTGTTGTAACGCCCAAGCAGAGCCATTTCCGAAGATCCTCAAGACAAGGCGGCTATTCTAACACCTGACCCGCCCGGCCGCCCGAGCGTCCATTCGCCGGAACCGCCGCGCGCCCCTTGCGTCCCAGCCCAGCAGGGATCCGCCCATGCTCAAGCGCCTGCTCATCGCCGTTGCCGTCGCCCTCGCCATGGCGGCCTGCAACCGTATCGATGTGGCCTACCGCAACCTCGACCACCTGGTGCCTTGGTCGCTGGGCGATTACCTGGACATGAACCGCGAGCAGAAGCGCTTGCTCGACGAACGGCTCAAGGAGCAGCTGGCCTGGCACTGCCGCACGCAACTACCCGGCTACCTCGACTGGCTCGACCAGGTGCGCTCGATGGTCGCCAACGACGCGGTGACCGATGACGCCTTGCAACAGCGTGCCCGGGAGGCGCGCCAGGCCATTGGCAGAGTCGCCGTGGCCATCACCCCCTCGGCCACCGAACTGCTGCGCGGCATGAACGACGAGCAGGTGGCCGAGATGCGCCAGGCGTTTCGTGCCGACATCGCCAAACGTCAGAAAGCCTACGCCGACACCCCGTTGGTCAAGCAGATCGAGCAGCGCGCCGCGCGCATGCAGAAGCGCCTGGAACCCTGGCTGGGCGAGCTCAGCACCGAGCAGCATCAGCGGGTGATGCGCTGGTCCCAGGCCCTGGGCGACCAGAACCGCCAGTGGATCGCCAACCGCGCCCACTGGCAGCAACAGCTGGTGCTGGCGCTCAACCAGCGTGGCGACGCCAGTTTCGAGCCGCGCCTGGCGCAGTTGCTGCAGCGCAAGGAGAGCCTGTGGACGCCGGAGTATCGCCAGGCGTTCCAGAGCAGCGAACAAGAAGCGCGCAGCCTGCTGGTGGACCTGATGAAGCAGAGCAGCCCGGCGCAGCGTCAGTACCTGCAACAGCAACTGGGCAAGGTGCGGGCGGATTTCAGTGAAATGAAGTGCCTGAAGCGCTGAGTACGGCCTCTGTAGGCTTTAGCCGCGATCACCCGCGAAGCGGGTGCCAGGCACCGCATTGTCTGCATCGCGGCTAAAGCCGCTCCTACAAGGAATCCCCCGCTCTCAGCGCCCCCTGCGCCGATACGGAAACACATCAATCACTTTCCCGGCGCGAATGGCCTCCTGCAGCCCCTTCCAGTAATCAGCGTCATACAGCTCCCCATGCAACCGGCTGAACAACCGCCGCTGGCCGATATCGGCGAATAGAAATGGCGGGAACTCCTCGGGAAATACATCGTGCGGCCCGATCGAATACCACGGTTCCCCGGACATCTCGTCCTCGGGGTAGCGCGGCGGCGGGATATGCCGGAAGTTGACCTCCGTAAGAAAGCTGATCTCGTCGTAGTCGTAGAACACCACCCGGCCATGGCGGGTGACGCCGAAGTTCTTCAGCAGCATGTCACCCGGGAAGATGTTCGCCGCCGCCAGTTGCTTGATGGCCAGCCCGTAGTCTTCCAGCGCCTCCAGCACCTGCCCCTCGCTGGCATGCTCCAGGTACAGGTTGAGCGGGGTCATGCGCCGTTCGGTCCAGCAGTGGCGGATCAGCACCGTGTCACCTTCCAGGCTCACGGTGGAGGGCGCCACCTCCAGCAGCTCGGCCAGGCACTCGGGGTCGAACTTGCCCTGCGGGAAGCGAAAATCGGCGAACTCCTGGGTATCGGCCATGCGCCCGACACGGTCGACGCTCTTCACCAGGCGGTACTTCTCGATCACCGTGGCGCGGTCAACGGTCTTCGACGGCGAGAAACGGTCCTTGATGATCTTGAACACGGTGTTGAAGCCCGGCAGGGTGAACACGCTCATGACCATGCCACGCACCCCCGGGGCCATGACGAAGCGGTCGTCGCTGTTGGCCAGGTGGTTGATCAGGGCGCGGTAGAACTCCGACTTGCCGTGCTTGTAGAAGCCGATCGAGGTGTACAGCTCGGCGATGTGCTTGCCCGGCAGGATGCGCTTGAGGAAATTGACGAACTCACCCGGCACCGGCACGTCGACCATGAAGTACGAGCGGGTGAAGGAGAAGATGATCGACACTTCGGCTTCGTCGGTGATCAGCGCGTCCGCCTCGATCCCGTGCCCTTCACGGTGCAGCAGCGGGATTACCAGCGGCCATTGTTCGTCGGGGGTGTACAGGCGCCCGACCAGGTAGGCCCCCTTGTTGCGGTAGAGCACCGGGGTGAACAGCTCGATCTTCAGCTGCGGGTCCTTGCAGACCCAGTCGGGCAGGCATTCGCGCAGTTGCTCCTCCAGGCGCGACAGGTCGGCCGCCAGGTCGCCATAGGGCACATCGAATGCATAGTCGGCGAAGATCGCCCGCAACAGCCCCTTGAGCCCGTCCGCCAGCGTATAGGTACGCGTTTGCGCTGCACGCTCATGGACGCGCATCGAGGGCCGGGTGGTGTGGATGAACATGCAGCCATCGCTGATCTGGTCATGGCTGAACAGGCTGCAGAACAGCGAGTTGTACCAAGTCTCCGACAACTCATCGTCCAGGCGCGGGTCGATCAGGCGGATATAGGCGTTCTTGACCAGTGGCCACTGCTCGACGTCCAGCAGTGTCCGTGCTTCGAATCCTTTACGCAGCCGGCCGTTGGCCTCGGTGACCTTCTCTTCGTACAGGTTGATGCGCGCCGCCGCCGCGCGCTGGATGTCCTGCCACTGCGCCCGCTCGAAGCGCTCACGGGCACCGAGGGTGATGCGGCGGAAATGCTCACGGTAGTCGTCGAAACCGTCGAGGATCACGCGGGCGATCTCGGCGGCGGGCCAGGGTTGGGTCATGCGGGGCCTCCGGTGCAGGGTGCAGCGCTGAGCTTAGCCCATTCCGTTCCCCGGCAAACCAGCCCCCACAATCCAGTAGGAGCCGGCTTGCCGGCGAACAGCCTCACCCGTTTACACAGCAAGAAAGCACAAGAATCCCGCCCATCCCCTGACGTACACTCGCGCCCCTGCCCTACCGCCGGAGAATACCGTGAGCCCCACCGCCCTAGCCCGCCTGCTGACCCTCGCCGCCGTCTGGGGGGCAAGCTTCCTGTTCATGCGCATCATCGCCCCCGAGCTCGGCACGGTGCCGACGGCGTTCTTCCGGGTGTCCATCGCCTGCCTGGGCCTGGTGGCGATCCTCGCCGCGGCACGGGTGCGCTGGGACTTCCAGGGCAAGCTGGGAGCCTGCCTGGTGCTGGGGATGATCAACTCGGGGATCCCGGCGACCTTCTATTCGGTGGCCGCACAGGTGCTGCCGGCCGGCTACTCGGCGATCTTCAACGCCACCACGCCGTTGATGGGGGTGCTGATCGGGGCCTTGTTCTTCCGCGAAGCGATGACCCTGCCCAAACTGTGCGGGATCTTCCTCGGCCTGTTCGGCGTCGGCATCCTCAGCGGCGCCGGCCCGGTGGCGCTGGACATGGCCCTGGTGCAGGGCGCCCTGGCGTGCCTGGCGGCGACCACCTGCTATGGGTTTGCGGGCTTTCTCGCGCGGCGTTGGGTTGCCGGGCTGGACAGCCGGCTGTCGGCGCTGGGCAGCATGCTGGGGGCCACGCTGCTGCTCAGCCCGCTGTTCGCCTGGAGCGCATTGACCCAACCACCGGCCAGCTGGGGCGGCTGGGAGGTGTGGCTGTCGTTGCTGGGCCTGGGGCTGCTGTGCACCGCGTTCGCCTACATCCTGTACTTCCGTCTGCTGGCCGAAATCGGGCCGGTCAAGGCCAGTACCGTGACCTTCCTGATCCCGGTGTTCGGGGTGCTGTGGGGGGCGTGGCTGCTGGGTGAGCCACTGTCGATGGCGCATCTGTATGGCGGGGTGCTGATTGGCGCGGCGCTCTGGCTGGTACTCAAACCTGCCAGAGCATGACACGTCCTTGTAGGAGCCAGCCTTGCTGGCGAAGGCGGCCGCATTCGCCAGCAAGGCTGGCTCCTACAGGTTTACGCCTCGGCTGCGCGTAGCGCCGGCTTGCGGAACACGAACAGCAGCCCGACCACGATCAGCCCCATCCCCAGCAGGCTCAACGGTGCCAGGCGGTTACCGAAGATGATGAAGTCCATCACCGCGGTCACCGCCGGCACCAGGTAGAACAGGCTGGTGACGTTGACCAGGTTGCCCTTGGCGATCAGCCGGTACAGCAGCAGGGTTGCCAGCAACGACACCACCAGCCCCATCCACAACAGGGCGCCGATGAAGTGCATGTTCCATTCGACGTGCAGCGCCTGGAACGGTGCGAACACCGCGCACAGGGCAAACCCGGCCAGGTACTGCAAGGGCAAGGTGCCCATGGGGTTGTCGGTGATGCGCTTCTGCAGGATCGAGCCCAGGGTCATGCTGGCCAGCGCCAGCAGGGCGAACAGCATGCCGGCGAGCGAGACCCCGCCCAGGTTGATGCCCTGGTAGACCACCATCACCAACCCGGCCAACCCGAGTCCCAGCCCGAACAAGCGGCTTAAGGAGCGCTGGCGCTCCATCAGGACCACGGTGAGGATCGGCTGCACGCCCATGACCGTGGCCATGACGCCAGGGGTGACATGGGTGTTCAACGCCAGCAGGTAAAAGATCTGGTAGGCACCGAGCAGCACGCCCCCCGTGCCCAGGGCACGCAGGATCGCGCCACGGCTGCGCGGCCAGCGCAAGCCGAGCATCGGGCTGATCAGCAGCAGGCCACACAGCGCCAGCGCCGAGCGCAACAGCAGGAAGGCGAACGGGCTGGCCTGGGCCAGGCCGAGCTTGGAGACGATCGCCCCGCTGCTCCACAGCAGGACGAACAGGCTGGTGGTGGCCGCCGAGGCCACGGATGCTTTGGATAAGACAGACATGTATTGCCACCTGTATACGGGCAAATGAGCCGTACGGAGGGCCTATCGCATAACGAGGGGATGGCCGACCGTGTTCAGTAGGGTGCGCGTGCGGTGGGGAGACGGCCAGTGGCCGGTCAGCCCAGCACCACGACTGCGCGAGTGGGCGGAGCTACGCCGCCTACGACGCCACTGACAGGTGGTGGGTAGTGACTGATCATGGCCGGCTGCTGGCTGCCACGCACGACCACGCCCGCGACAGGCGCGAGAACGTAAGCGGTGGTGGAAGGGATGGCTGGCATGAACAGGTCTTCTGGGAAGTGAGTGTTTCGGAATATAGCGGTGAATCGAGGGCTCGGCAATACGCCATGTCGACCTTGTTCGCCGGCAAGCCGGCTCCTACAGGGGTAGCGCACATCTGTAGGAGCCGGCTTGCCGACGAACTATCAGAACAACCAGCGGTACAGCGCGTAGGCGACCACCACCGCCAGCACCGGCCGCAGCACGCGGTAGGCCTTGGGGTTGGCGCGCTTGAACTGCTTGACGCGGGTGCTGATGACATTGCTGAAGCGCTTGCTCCAGGCGTAGGCCTGGTTGATCCCGCCGACGCGTTCGTCATCGGTGTTCTGCGGCGCGGTGGCGCGGCCGAGGAAGGCGCTGACCTTGCGGTTGATGCGGGTCATCAATGGGCTGTTGAGCGGGCGCTCGACGTCGCAGAACAGGATCACGCGGGTGACCTCGGTCTCGTTCTTGACCCAGTGCACGAAGGTTTCGTCGAACATCACGTCCTCACCGTCACGCCAGGCGTACGGCTGGCCGTCGACGTAGATGCGGCAGTTGTCCGAGTTGGGGGTGGACAGGCCCAGGTGATAACGCAGGGAGCCGGCGAACGGGTCACGGTGCGGGTTCAGGTGGCTGCCACCGGGCAACAGGGCGAACATAGCGCCCTTGACGTTGGGGATGCCGCTGACCAGTTCGACGGTCTTCGGGCAGAGCGCTTCGGCCGACGGCAGCGGCTTGTCGTACCACTTCAGGTAGAAGCGCTTCCAACCCTTCTTGAAGAAGGAGCCGAAACCGGCGTCGTTGTCTTTCTCCGCGGCGCGGATGTACCCCTCGTCGAACAGGCGCATGGCCTCTTCGCGGATCACCTCCCAGTTGTCCTTGAGCACGTCCAGCTCCGGGAAGCGCTGGCGGTCCAGGTAGGGCTTGGAGGGCACGCCGGAGAACAGGTACATCAGGCTGTTGTAGGGGGCGAACAGCGCCGAATGATTGACGAACTGGCGCAGCACCGGCAGGCGCGCCTTGCCGCGCAGGTGCACGAACAGCACACTGCCGAAGAACACCAGCAGGACACCTGCCTTGGCGACAAAGGAAAAGGTCATGCAACACTCCTTGGAGGGGAAATCTGGCCATCCCCGGATAGCCGGACATCATAAACCCATCAGGAGCAGCTGCAAGCCAGAAGCTGCAAGCCCAAGCTGATCCGCGTCAATACGGACACGCCTTCTTGTAGCTTGCAGCTTGTCGCTTACTGCTGGTTTTCCTGCTCGGTGAACAGGTCGCTGAACAGCATGCTCGACAGGTAGCGCTCGCCCGAGTCCGGCAGGATCACGACGATGGTCTTGCCCTGCATCTCGGGTTTCTCGGCCAGGCGCACCGCCGCCGCCATGGCCGCGCCACAGGAGATGCCGCAGAGGATGCCCTCCTCCTGCATCAGGCGGATGGCCATGGCCTTGGACTCTTCCTCGGTGACGGTCTCGACCTGGTCGACGATAGACAGGTCGAGGTTCTTCGGCACGAAGCCGGCGCCGATGCCCTGGATCTTGTGCGGGGTTGGCTTGAGTTCCTCGCCGGCCAGGGTCTGGCTGATCAGCGGTGAGTTCACCGGCTCCACCGCCACCGACAGGATCGACTTGCCCTGGGTGTGCTTGATGTAGCGCGACACACCGGTAATGGTGCCGCCAGTGCCGACACCGGCCACCAGCACGTCGACCGCGCCATCGGTGTCGTTCCAGATTTCCGGGCCGGTGGTCTTTTCGTGGATGGCCGGGTTGGCCGGGTTGTCGAACTGGCCCGGCAGGAAGTGCCGGGACGGGTCCGAGGCGACGATCTCGTTGGCCTTCTCGATGGCGCCCTTCATGCCCTTGGCCTTGTCCGTCAGCACCAGCTCGGCGCCCAGCGCTTTCAATACCTTGCGCCGCTCCAGGCTCATCGAGTCGGGCATGGTCAGCACCAGCCGGTAGCCACGGGCGGCGGCGACGAAGGCCAGGCCGATGCCGGTGTTGCCGGAAGTGGGTTCGACGATGGTCATGCCCGGCTTGAGTTTGCCGCTGCTCTCGGCGTCCCAGATCATGCTGGCGCCGATCCGGCACTTCACCGAATAGCCCGGGTTGCGCCCCTCGATCTTGGCCAGGATGGTCACCCCACGCGGGGCGATGCGGTTGATCTGCACCAGCGGCGTGTTGCCGATGGAATGGGCATTGTCGGCGTAGATACGGCTCATGGCGGGGTCCCTTGAATGCATGGACGGGCGGATTGGCCTTCAAGGGTAAGCCTGCCTTGCAAGGGCGTAAAGCCCGTTCCAGGGCGCGGGGTGACGGACCATTCAGGGACTGAATACCCGGTCTGCGTTTGCAGCCGCCGGGTGCGGGGTTATAGTCGCTGACAAATCACAAACATGTGTTGCCCGCACTGCCCCTTTCGCCGGCAAGCCGGCTCCTACCTGGACGTGTAGGAGCCGGCTTGCCGGCGAAAGGGCCCGCGCAGCCCCCGCAGAGGATCGGTTCATGAAGTTCGAAGGCACCCGCGACTACGTCGCCACAGACGACCTGAAGCTCGCGGTCAACGCGGCCATCACCCTGGAGCGCCCGCTGCTGGTCAAGGGCGAGCCCGGTACCGGCAAGACCATGCTCGCCGAGCAACTGGCCGCCTCCTTCGGCGCCCGCCTGATCACCTGGCACATCAAGTCGACCACCAAGGCCCACCAGGGCCTGTACGAGTACGACGCGGTCAGCCGCCTGCGCGATTCGCAGCTGGGCGTGGACAAGGTCCATGACGTGCGCAACTACCTGAAGAAGGGCAAGCTGTGGGAGGCCTTCGAGGCCGACGAGCGGGTGATCCTGCTGATCGACGAGATCGACAAGGCCGACATCGAGTTCCCCAACGACCTGTTGCAGGAACTCGACAAGATGGAGTTCTACGTCTACGAGATCGACGAAACCATCAAGGCGAAGCAGCGCCCGATCATCATCATCACCTCCAACAACGAGAAAGAGCTGCCTGACGCCTTCCTGCGCCGCTGCTTCTTCCACTACATCGCCTTCCCCGACCGCGCCACGCTGCAGCAGATCGTCGACGTGCACTACCCGAACATCAGCCAGTCGCTGGTCAGCGAGGCGCTGGACGTGTTCTTCGACGTGCGCAAGGTCCCGGGCCTGAAGAAAAAACCGTCCACCTCCGAGCTGGTCGACTGGCTCAAGCTGCTGATGGCCGACAACATCGGCGAAGCGGTGCTGCGCGAACGCGACCCGACCAAGGCCATCCCGCCGCTGGCCGGCGCCCTGGTCAAGAACGAGCAGGACGTGACGCTGCTCGAGCGCCTGGCCTTCATGAGCCGGCGCGGCAACCGCTGACAGGAGCCGGGCCATGCTGCTCAACCTGTTCAATGAAATGCGCGCGGCCAAGGTGCCGGTATCGGTACGCGAGCTGCTCGACCTGCACCATGCCTTGCAGAAGGGCGTGGTGTTCGCCGACATGGATGCGTTCTATTACCTCGCCCGGGCCATCCTGGTGAAGGACGAGCGCCATTTCGACAAATTCGACCGGGCATTTGCTGCTTACTTCAAGGGCTTGGATAGCCTCGACCGGCATATCGAGGCCTTGATCCCCGACGAGTGGCTGCGCAAGGAGTTCGAACGCTCGCTGACCGATGAGGAGCGCGCGCAGATCCAGTCCCTGGGCGGCCTGGACAAACTGATCGAGGAATTCAAGAAGCGCCTCGAGGAGCAGAAGGAACGCCACGCCGGCGGCAACAAATGGATCGGCACCGGCGGCACCAGCCCGTTCGGTTCCGGGGGCTTCAACCCCGAAGGCATCCGCGTCGGCGAGGCCGGCAAGCGCCAGGGCAAGGCCGTGAAGGTGTGGGACCAGCGCGAGTACAAGAACCTCGACGACCAGGTCGAGCTGGGCACGCGCAACATCAAGCTGGCGCTGCGGCGCCTGCGCAAGTTCGCCCGCGAGGGCGCCGCCGAAGAGCTCGACATCGACGGCACCATCGACCACACCGCCCGTGACGCCGGGCTGCTGAACATCCAGATGCGCCCCGAGCGACGCAACACGGTGAAGCTGCTGTTGCTGTTCGACATCGGCGGTTCGATGGATGCCCACGTCAAGGTGTGCGAGGAGCTGTTCTCGGCCTGCAAGACCGAGTTCAAGCACCTGGAGTACTACTACTTCCACAACTTCATCTACGAGTCGGTGTGGAAGAACAACATGCGCCGCACCTCCGAGCGCTTCGCCACCTTCGACCTGCTGCACAAGTACGGCGACGACTACAAGGTGGTGTTCGTTGGTGACGCGGCCATGGCGCCCTACGAGATCACCCAGCCGGGTGGCAGCGTCGAGCACTGGAACGAAGAAGCCGGGTACGTGTGGATGCAGCGCTTCATGGAGAAATTCAGGAAGATCATCTGGATCAACCCGTACCCGAAGCAGGCCTGGGACTACACCGCTTCGACCCACCTGGTGCGGGACCTGATCGAGGACCGGATGTTTCCGCTGACCTTGCAGGGGTTGGAAGACGGGATGCGTTACCTGTCCAAGTGATAGT
Organism: Pseudomonas sp. MWU13-3659; assembly: GCF_023757525.1. NCBI lineage: Bacteria > Pseudomonadati > Pseudomonadota > Gammaproteobacteria > Pseudomonadales > Pseudomonadaceae > Pseudomonas > Pseudomonas sp. MWU13-3659. Next base: position 29,695 of record NZ_JAMSHW010000042.1, read on the forward strand.
GCCTGTCCTGGCCTCTTCGCCGGCAAGGCCGGCTCCTACAGCTGCACCACCGATCC
>NZ_JAMSHW010000043.1:0-28550 GCF_023757525.1 Pseudomonas sp. MWU13-3659
GCTCATCCTCGAACCGCAACTCATTGAACCCCTCCCCCTTATGGGTCTGGCTCTTGATGGTCATGCGGGTCTTGTGGTCGGGCAAGTCGTAGGGCGGCAACTGGTTACCGCAATAGGTGCGCCCGGTGATCATCGGCTGGTCGGGGTCGCCGTTGACGTACTGGACGATCACGTCCTGGCCGATCCGCGGGATGGCCATCGAGCCCCAACTGCCACCTGCCCAGCCTTGGGATACCCGGACCCAGCAGGAGCTGAACTCGTTGTTGTTGCTCTCCCGGTCCCAGGGAAAGCTGACCTTGACCCGGCCCCATTCGTCGCAATAGATCTCTTCACCTGGCGGGCCGACCACGGTGGCCATGTGCGGCCCGTCAATCCGGGGCTTTGCCAGCGGAGCAGGGCGCCACTCGGTTCTGCCGGGTACCAGCTGAGCGGTTTGCTCGTAGTGCGTGCTCTGGTCGAGGCCAGCGGCTTCTTCCTGCAGACTGGTGAACTGGCTGCCCTTGTGCACCACGCTGTTCACGCGCCAATGCGCATTCAGATCATCACGTGGGTGGCCTGTGAGCGTGAAGCTGAGCCCAGGCTGCAGCCTGACGTCATCGCCCTGAACTTCTGCAATGCGCACATCATGGCGCAGGGCAGTGATCCGGTTTTCGGTGAACGGTTTGCCCACGGCATCGCGTTTGTAGCGGCCGGGATAGTCGAAACGCTCGTACTCGGTGGACTGGTGTTCCAGGAAAGGGCCGCAAGCACGGTGTTCCTGGCGATACGCCGGGTGAGTGAAGGTGTAGTCGCGCTGGACCTGTCGCGAGGTTCGGACCTGCTCGCTGTAGCGCAAGCGCCGTAGGCAAGGCCTGGCTTGATCGCCGCCACTGTTGGATTGATACAGGACGGTGTTGGGATCGATAACGTCCTCGCCATCGAAGAGGTCATCGTTGTCGGTCTTGAGCGCGCCATGGCTGATCAACCCAAGGGATTGCAGTTGATCCGTGATGATCAACTTATGCAGTTTTTCACTGTGCTCGAAGCGATAGACGAAGCCCTCTTCAGCCGCCAATCGGGCGATGAAGTCGAGGTCGGTTTCGCCCGCCTGCACGCAGAATTCGCGCACCTGGTGGTCCAGGCTCGCGCGAAGCTCGTATTGATCGATGCCCTGACGCTGAAGCATCAGTTCAATAATCTGCGTAACGGTCTTTTGCTGGAAGATGCGCCAGTTCGAGCGCAGTCCGGCGCGGGCCAGGATGGGCTCGACCAAGGCGTGGTAGTAGGTACGGTAAAAGCCGCTTTCACCCTGGCTGAATCGGCTGACCAGCCCATGCACGTGGCGCAGCGGACCTTTGCCATCCCAGACCGTGAATACGATGGGTTTATCCAGCAGTTGGCCGAAATCGATGTCGGGCTCGAAGCTGATCAATTCCAGCTCGAGCGTGAAAGGCGCGCTGATTTCTTCCTTGAGTTCAAACGACACCACTTCAAACTCGGCATTGCCAGCGAGTGGCTCAAAGGTGTATCGCAAATCAGATTGGCTGGGCATGAAAAGTCCTTCCGCCGTCCGAGAGTTCAAACGCCCCCGGCAGGGCCTGCCTGCCAGGGATGTTCAGCCGGGTTAGACGACGGGTTTACGCCAGTCGTCGGAGCCTTCGGTGCCAGCGGTGACGTGTGTCCAGGAGATCTTGCGGTATGACATCGATACCTCGATCAACTGGGTGAAGTCAGCGTTCTCCTTGTTTTGTGCATGAGGCAAGGTGGTGTTGATGTCGACGATGGTGGCGTCCTCCAGCTTGGTGGTGAAGAAGTGCTCCTGCTTGCCCTCTACCGAAGTGCGGTACCAGTTGACTTCGACGGTCGGCAGCATTTCGCCGCTGGACAGGGCCTGATACATCAGCGGTGTCGCCTTGTTCAGGGCGCTGGTGAAGATGAAGGGTTTGTGGACCCGTTGGCCTGCAGGTTGGCCGCTTTGCGGGTCGGTAGGTACGGTCACCTGGTGCTTGATCTCTTGCACCAGAATCTCGTCTTCGTGGCCCTCGACAAACACGTTGCCGACCGAGTCGGAGGTGAAGGCGCCCGCGGTGATGTTGCCTTGGGTCTGGCCTTCGATCTTGATGTAAGCGGGTGTTGGCATGGCAGTTTCTCCTGCGTCCATGTGGATAAGCACGCGCATAAGCGGCAGCGTGGCCATCGGAATCGATGGGCTTTTTCAACGCGGCAAACGCTGCGTCAAATCGTTGAAAACGGTTGTGCCGACTGCCGGCTGTTCATTGCTGCAAGATGCCGTTGAGCGACTGCAGCACCTCGCTGGTGATCAGGTGCAGGCGGTAGCTGTAGATGCCGTAGGCGGTGGCCATGGCGATGGCGGAAATCACCAATGGGCTCCACCAGGGCCACTGCCGATTCATGCGGAAGTTGCGCGGGGCAACGTTGGTGTAGGGGTCACAGACCGTTGTCGGCGTGGGCCCTCGTAGTTCACGGATGATTCCGTGGAGTTGGTGAATGAGGGTGTTCAGCGTTTCTTCGCCTTTGGGCGCGAGGGCGTACTTGCCTTTGAGTCCCAGGCACAGGGTGAAGTACATGAACTCCAGCACGTCCTTGTAGCGCTGGGGCTCTTGCATCAGGCGCGAGATAACGGTGAAGATTTTTTCGCCGCCGAACGTTTCGCTGTGGAAAATGCTGAGCAGGGGCTCTTGGCTCCAGTAACTGGTCTGCCCCCAGGGCCGCTCCATCACGGCTTCATCGATGAACAGGCAAAGGCCGTACGAATACGCCAGAAGTTGCGTGGTCTCGTAGCCATGCTGACGCATCTCTTGCTGGATGTTTTCAATCTGCTTGCGTACCTGTTGGTGCACTTCCTCAATGTTGGGCAGCGCATCGAGCGTGCGTAGACGCATGACCAGGCCAAGCAGTGGTGTGGCTGCGTCCAGCATCAGGTTGTCGTAGCCACCCCGTAGCTGAAAGTCGGGATCGGCGGGGTAGCCCTTGTAAACAGGGGCGGGCTTTGGTGTGGTTGCCTCGCAGGCCACGGCGCCAGTGGGTAAAGACTTTCCAAGCATCGATGGCAACTGCTCAGCTTGAGCTGATTCGGTTTCATTGCGTGCGAGGTGGCTCTCTTGCATCTCACTCACTCCTGATCGCCCAGAACTGCAACTCAAGCCCAGGGAACTCCCCCGCAATATGAATCCCAAAACCGTTAGCCGTCTTCATGCAGACCCAGGCCGGGTCGCGGCGGTCGAGTTCGAAGTAGCTGAACCCTGCATGGAAGGGCAGGTCGCGAGGGACCACAGGCAGCGGATGTAGCGCAATGCCGGGCAACTGCTTATGCACCAGGTCATTCAAGGTCTCCAGGGATGTGACCTTGGCTTTCTGCAGGAACAGCCGGCGCAATGTTGGCGGCGGCAGGTCCGCGCGCACGGCAAGAATGAAGTCCGCGTCATCAATCAGGCGGCGGTCTTCGAGCGTTGTCGTCATCACGCCGTAATCCTGCGCGTCCAGCGGCAGCGAGATGGCCCGCGGTTGCAGGACCGTACCCAGGGCGCGGCGCAAGGTGTCCTGCAGTGGCTTGAATGACGTGCGCAGAGCCGTGTGCTGATAGGCGGGGAATTCTGGAGGCAGCCGGCTTTCGTCGGTGAAGGTCACGAACTCGCCACAGGCCTGGCTCATATGCAGGTACAACTGCTCGGGGTGTGTCTGCCCCTGCCTGGCCAAGTGTTGGAAGCACGGCCACCAGCGGTTCATGGCCTGCAGCAGGTTGAAGTCGCGGATGTCGGCAATACCTGACTGGCCCGATGCGCCTATCCGGCTAGCCAGGTTGCGCGAGCGCTCGCGCAGGGTATTGGTGATCTCCTCGAGGTAACGCTGGAGTGCCGGCACCGCCCGTACCGAGACGCTGGTCGGGTAGAACCCTTCATCCAGTTGCAGGCTGCCATCGGGCCGGCGCTCCAGAATGCGTGCCATGGCAAGGTGGGTGTAGGCGCTGCTGTCATCGGCCTTGCGTTTGAGCTGAAGGTTGGGCACTGCCAGATCGACCTGCGCCAAGTCGCCGTCGACGCTATGGGTGTCCTTGATTTCCTGAGCCTGTGCGCTGTAGCGGAAGTTGGCGGTATTGTCGGGCCAGCTCACCTCTCGGCCACCCTCGGTGCGCAGTGGCAGGCAGAGATAGATCTCGCTGTCTTTCGCGCCGTTGTCCTCGATTTCCAGCGGCGGCGGCGGTGGCAGATCTGCCGGGATATCGAACACCGTGCCGTCCGGCATGACGCCGCGTGCGCGGGTGATAGCGATCTTGCCCAGGCTCAAATATTCGTCGTTCAGTTGCAGTTCGCTGAATCCATAGAAGGCTGCGTTCAGGCTGCCAAGGCGTTGATGCAGGGCCGCTTCAGCGGCACGGCCAGCCTGCTGGAAATGCTGCGGTTTGACGAACAGACCTTCAGGCCACAGGACGGGATTACGTGAACTCATGAGCGCTCCATGTCAGCGTGAGTAAAGTGAGAAGGGCAGGGTTGCAGGCGCCATCAGTCCTCCTCCTTGAGCAGGATCTGCGTGTCGTTGAGCAAGACCGACAAGATGATGTGTTGGCCGCGCGGTGGAATGCGCAGTACCTGGCTCCAGGTCGCGTTTTCCTGGTGGCGGTAGTCGGCGATCACCGCGATGAACCGGGTCTCGGTCTCGATAGCGGCAAACGGAATGAACTTGAATTGCCCGGGGCGTAGCAGGTAGTCGTCATCACGAATGTAGGTGCTGCGCAGCACCTTGGCGGGGTCCTTGTCCAACAGCTCATAGATGCTGTTGCGCAGCAGCGAGTCGTCGCGTAGTTGCAGGATCTTGATGGCCATTGGGGTGGCGGCCGGCTCGGGGGCCACAGTGGTTGTACGCGGTAAGGTCAGCACCACATTCGAGTCTTCGTAGTGGCCCGGCGTACTTTCCTCCAAGGGAGAACGAGCCGGCTCATCGGCCTCGTCCTCTGGCAGTTCGACGGGCGAGATGGCCGGGAATTGCTCGTGAAGAAACTCGAGCAGGGTTCCGACTTTCTCGGTCAGGGCATAGGGATCGCCCGCGCTCAAGCTGACCGCGTAGGGGCTGGGTTCCAGGCTGCTTTCTTGCTCAGTCGCTGCTTGCAGGCTGTTGGGGTTACTGTTGAGCGTGGGGCTGGCGTTGATGCTGAACGCTATTTCGGTGGGCTGGTCCTTGGTCGCGCCGACGGGTATCGAGGGGTCCATCGCCACTTGGCTCATTTTGCTCAGGGCGGTGCAGCCCGAGGACCCGATCAGTGTTGCCAGAAGGCCGGCCATGAGTGAATGACGCGTCACGAGCGTTCTCCTGAGATCAGTCGATCCAGCGGGTTCTCTTGCACCAGCCGTGTCATTGCTTCCAGGGCCGCCAAGGGATCGTTGCCCATGCCCGGATCGAAGACCGAGCAGATCTCAGCGACGACTGGGGCAGCCGTGGGCTTGTGCAGCCAACGCTGCGCGGGTGCATCCAGGATGAGTCGGTCGAGCACCCGCAAGTCAGTGTTGAACAGCTCTTCCAGCGAGCGGGCATCAGCTTGTGAAAGCTGAACCAACAGTCGATAAGCGCCAACACGTAGCCGGTCACCCTCGAGCAAACGCCTGGCCGATAGCGGCCCCAGGCTATCGAGGTTGTCGTTCAGGTAGGTGCGCTCGCAGCGGTCGATCACGCAGAAGCCGCCTTCGATCCAGCGGATCTCGCAATGGATCGGCGCCACGCCCTGCTCACGATCACTGATCAGCCACGTGGTTCCCGCGCTGCCGACGGTGCCACCTGCACGATCGAATTCGTGCCGGGCGGTGACGTTGTGCTGCAACTGGTCGAGGTTGGTGATGCTCAAGATCAAAGTGCTCATGAGCGCCCCCGGAACCGCACGACTGGGCTGATCTGGCCGTGGTGGTCATCGACGAAGCTGGTCCAGCCCAATTGGGCGCCACGGCTGGGGTGCAGGCAGAAGGGCGACAGCGCGTGCTGCTTCAGCCGCAGCTCCAGGTCGTAGGCCAAGCCGTCGCGCAACAGGAAGTCGATCAGGGCACGCAAGCGGTTGAAGTTGATGCCGCTGGGCAACAGGTCACGCAGCTGTGCCTGGTCGAGCTCGCTGATCACGATGGTGAACTTGTTGCTGCGAGTCCGCGTGCGGCTGCCGACCATGAAGGAGTTGCCCAGCTCACCATTGTTGCGGCCAAGGCTTACCAGTTGCTGGATTGTCGTAGGTACCAAGCGGGTTTCGAACTCGCGAATCTGCACCCGCTTCAGGTCGAAGCAGTGCGCGATGATGCCGGCGACGGTGCCCGGTGCGCGGCTGCGGCTGGCGATGACGCCGGCGAAACTGAGCAGCCGGCTCCAGGGCAACGCCGTGTCGCCGCGCAGCTGTTTGTCATTCAACCCGAGCAGGGCAAAGATGTACTGGGAGAATCCATCGCTGGCACCCGGCTGGAAACGAATGTAGTAGCGGTACTTGCGCCAGATGCGGTGTAGCAGGCTGAGCAGGTAGTGATTGAAGAAGTCGAAGAACGCCGGGCGCACGCCGATACCCTGTGCATGCTCGTATGCCACCTGCTCCAGGTAATAGGAGGGCAAAGGCGAATCAGTGCCGTGCAGGCCCATGAACGTGGTGCACACGCGATAGCGATCTTGTGCCTCGGGCATGCGTTCGGCCTTGCAGATGTCCGAAACGGGGAAGCTCAGGCGCGGGTCGCTGCCAAGCCGCACGCGCAGGCGGGCTTCTTCGCTGGGCCAACGGGGTTCAAGATCGTCTCCGTGAAGCCCGTGAAGGCGCTCGAGCAACTGGTAGAAGTTGTACCGTTGCGCGCCCGCGAGCAACTTGTCGGCTAGATCAGCGGTTGCTTGCCGGTCTGGATGGGCCATGTGTAATGCTCGTTGTTGGTGATGTTGATCACTTCCAGCTGATGGAAGGAATTGATGCTGGCGTACAAGGCGAAGAAGTGCGCGAGCACACAGCCGAACAAGTACAGGTCGCCTTCGCAGAGGAATGCGGCCTGGTCGAGCTTCAGTTGCGTGCGCAGGCCGCGAATGGGCTGCCCTTTGATCAGCCAATCCAGAGGCGCCGTTTGGATATCCCGGATGCCGTCGAGGCGTTTGCGGGTGGTGCGTGTCTGCTGGATGTCGTGCAAGGCCGCGAAGTCATAAGCGCGAATAACCGCCTTCAATGGCTCGGCTGAGAGCAGCGACAAGTAGTTGAGCGACATGTTGGATATCAAGGCCCATTGCAACTGGCCGTCCAGCACCGGCCGATAGGGGCGGGTCGGTGCACAGATATTGGTGTAGGTGGTCAGCGGCGGGGTGACTTCGCAGAGCACATTGATGTCATCGATGCCCAGAGCCAGGGGCAGATCGCGGTTGGTGCAGGTCAGGTCGATGGACGCCGTTTCCAACTCACCAATATAGGTATTGGCGTCGGCACGCACGAAGGCGATGCGATGCGTGACGCCATCACCCCGCAGTGAGTCTTCGAGGGTGTAGCGGTAATACAGCGCTGTGCGCCCTTGTACATGCTCGATCTCATGGGCGAACGATTCGAAGGGGCGGAAGGTTCGCAGGTGTTTACCAGGACTTCCGTCGCTTCTCGTACGGGTGCTGATCACCTGATCGACACTGAAGATTTCGTAGGCGTGGCGTTCGGCGCCTTTGGGTGTGAGCTCGACCTGGGCGGCCTCGTTGGAGAGGTCAATGGGCTCGGCGCTGTGCTTGAACAGGTTTACCGCAGGGGCGCAGAACAAGTTGAAATCCGCTTTGCCAATGCGCAGCGAGTCCGGTAGTTGACGGGTGAAGTGGAATTCCAGACCCACTTGCTGAGTCGTCTGACCAGGCCAGATCTTCTCCAGGCCCGTCAGGGCGAAGAAGTGAAAGCGCTCAGGAAAAATGAAGTATTCCTGCAGTATCCGGTAACCGTCGAATACGTTCTGCGGATAAGGCAACAACGCGTCGTCCGGGCTGAAACCTGGGAAGACGATGCTGCTGGCCGGCAGCCGGCGGGCCTGATCGTTGATGGTCACGCTGACATGGCTGAGATAGTGAGCGATCCATAGGTACAGTGTGCGCGCTGTTCGGGTGGTACCGCTTAGGTGAAAGTCGAGGCTGGTGCATTCGAGCGTGTTCAATGGGCGCTCGACCAGGGTGTGTAGGTCGATGCGAACCACTGAACTGTCGAGCGTTTGGGTTGAGGCCACCGCGTCGATCTCCAACGGGTGAATGTCCACGGTGGTACAGGTGCGGAACTCACAGGGAACTCCGTCGACAGGCTTGGAGAGCAGGCGTGCCCCCCTTGGCACGCGTTGCGACTGGCTGAGCGCCTGTTTGCACGGTGTGAACTGGATGATCGTGGCGCTCGGCAGCGGGCGAAGGTAGTTGGGCCACAGCAGTTGCAACATCGGGTGCGTCAGCTCTGGGAGGTCGTCCTCCAACTTGAGGCGCAGCTTCGCCGTCAGAAAGGCGAAGGCTTCCATCAAGCGCTCCACATCGGGGTCGCCACCCCTCTTGCCCAGCAGCCGGGCAAGTTGTGGATTGTCCTGGGCGAAGTCGTCCCCAAGTTCATGGAGGTAGCGTAACTCTTCGCTGAATCGATCTTTGAGCGACATCGATTACCTCACTCGGGTATGGCGGTTATGGCCGTTGACCAGCAGCTCCAGTTGCAACTGCTCCGTGTGGTTATTCACCTGCACTTGGCAGTCCAGCCTGAATTGCAGCTCCTGAGGGGCGTGACAAGCGGGCACGGCTTTGAGTGAACGTACCTGCACGCGAGGCTCGAAACGCTGGATGGTGCGGCGTATGTCGGCGCTCACTTGTTTCAGGAGGTCGCCACTGCTCACGTCATGCCCGTTGAAATCACGCAGGCCCAGCTCAGGGCTGCTCTGTGAGCAACCCTGACGAGCGTTGAGCAGCGTTTCCAAGTGGCGCTTGATGGCGGCGAACTTGTGGGACGCGTTCTCTTGCCTGGACGGCGCCTGGATCACGGACTGATCGGCTACCAAGCGGTCGAAAAATCCGCTCATTGGGTGTCGAGCCGGCCTACCAGGGAGATCTCGAAGTTCGCGCCCATGTATTTGAAGTGCGGGCGCACTGCGAGCGAAACCTGATACCAACCCGGATCGCCGGCAACGTCTGAAACCTCGACCTTCGCGGCACGTAGGGGGCGGCGGCTGCGCACGTCGGCCGAGGGATTTTCCTGGTCGGCGACGTACTGCCTGATCCATTTGTTCAGCTCGGACTCAAGGTCGCGGCGTTCCTTCCAGCTGCCGATCTGCTCGCGTTGCAGTACCTTGATGTAATGGGCCAGCCGGTTGACGATGAACAGGTAAGGCAACTGTGTGCCCAGCTTGTAGTTGGTTTGAGCCTGCAAGCCTTCCGGGGTCTTGGGGAAGTTCTTCGGTTTCTGTACCGAATTGGCCGAGAAGAACGCGGCGTTGTCGCTGTCCTTGCGCATGGTCAGCGCAATGAAGCCTTCTTCGGCCAGCTCGAATTCCTTGCGGTCGGAAATCAGCACCTCGGTTGGGATCTTCGCTTGCAACTGCCCAAGCGCCTCGTAGAGATGCACTGGCAGATCCTCCACGGCGCCACCGGACTGCGGGCCGATGATGTTCGGGCACCAGCGGTAGCGGGCAAAGCTGTCGTTGATGCAGCTGGCCAGCAGGAAGGCGGAATTGCCCCACAGGTAATTGTCGTGTCGCCCGTCGATACTTTCTTCGTAGTTGAAGCTTTTGATCGGCTGTTCCTGGGGGTGGTAGGCCGAGCGAAGCATGAAGCGTGGCCCGGTCAGCGCTGTGTGGCGGGCATCTTCGCTTTCGCGGAAGGCGCGCCATTTGGCATGTCGCGGCCCTGCGAAAATGTCTTTGATTTCCTTCAGGTTTGGCAGCTCTTCAAAGCTGCTCAGATTGAAGAAATCGGGGGAGGGGGCGGCCAGGAACGGGGCATGCGACATGGCGCCGACAGAGGCCATGTAGCTCAGTAACTTTATGTCTGGCGAAGAGGGACCGAAGTTGTAGTTCCCCAGCATGGCCGCCACCGGCTCACCACCGAACTGCCCATAGCCTGCGGTGTAAACGTGTTTGTACATACCGCTGCAGGTGATATCGGCGGCATTGTCGAAATCGTCGAGCAAGTCTTCTTTGCTGACATGCAGGACTTCAAGCTTGATGTTCTCGCGGAAGTCCGTGCGGTCCACCAGAAGTTTGAGGCTGCGCCACGAGGATTCGAGCGCCTGGAATTCCGGCTGATGAAGAATGGCATCCATTTGCTTGCTGAGCACTCGATCCAGCTCTGCAATCATCTGGTCGACGCGATGTTTATTGATTAGTTGATCTGGATCACCAGTTTTGAGTATTTCTGCAATAAAGGCCGATACGCCTTGACGAGCGACTTGATAGCCCTCTTGAGCGGGCACTAGTTTTGTTTGCGCCATGATCTGATCGAGCAGAGTGGCATGGCTCAATGTCTCGCCAGATAGTTCAGCGGCGAGGGAGGTGCTGGTTGGCTTTGGCATGGGGACGCTCCGTTGTCTCAGTCTTCTTTTGGCGCCTCAAGCACCAGGTCCAATTCTTCGGCGAGTTGTTTGCGGGCCTGCTCGTTGTTCAACAGGTGCTGCAATTGCTTGCGGAAAGCGGGCACGTTGCCCAGCGGGCCTTTCAGTGCCACCAGCGCCTCACGCAGCTCCAGAAGCTTGCTGAGCTCTGGTACTTGGCGGGCGATGCCGTCTGGCCCGAAGTCATTGATCGATCTGAACTGCAGATTGACCGCCAGCTCCGCGTCGGCAGCCGTTCTGAGCATGGAAGGTACCGACATGGCCAAGTTGACATCGGCGTCGTTCAACACGTTGTTGAAGGTGTGTTTATCGATACGCATGACCGATCGGTCTTCCAGCGAACGGGTGTCATCCAGGCCGAAGTCGCCCATTACCAACATCTTGTGCGGCAGCTCTACTTCGGCCTGTTCATCGCCGGTGGCGGGTACGTATTTGATGTTGATGCGTTCTTTAGGTGCAACCGATCCTGTGGATTTTGCCATCGCAGAATCTCTCCGTGTTCTAGTAAGAGTTGTCTATATTGGGTTTTTAGTTACAAATTAGTGTGTGGGAAGTTTCCTATTTGCTTGTCGTGGGTGTAAACAAAGTGCGGGATTGGTTGTGCGTCGCGTAAAACATTGCGCTTGGCTTTGTCGTGTCGTCGAGTATGAAAATGTTAAAAAATATTTTTTTGTTTGTTGCTGTTCTGATGGGCTAGGCTCTTGCCGTTTGCGGGAATTTGAGTGCCTGGGAGGGTTGTTTCAGATTCGCTAATTTGAATAGGCCATATGCACTATATGAAAGGTATTTACTTGCGATGCTTGGTAATAAAACTTGTGGCGTAAGTCTTTGGCTGGTGCTCGGGTGTATGCCAATACCCGTGTATTCCGATCAGGATTGCTCGCGGATCGTGTCCAACCTTGAGCGTTTGGCGTGTTTTGATGAAGCCGCCGGAACGCCTGCACACTCGGTGCCCATGCAGTGGTCGCCGCCAGAACAGGACTCACCCACGGTGCGCCGGGTGCTGACTCACGAAGCAGGACGCCATCCCGACGACCTAACGTTTCGACTCACGCCTGAAGAGGACGGGCTGACGATCTCTGCACCTGCAATCGCTTCGGCCGCGTCGCATCCCTACCTGGTGATCAGTTGTTTGCAGAACATCTCCAGGCTGCAACTGGTCGCCGCGCAACCTATTGATGCTGGTCGGGTGACAGTGCGATTGCAGGGGGAGCGGAGCACCACCGTCGCCACCCCTTGGCAGGTGACGGAGAACGGTCAGGTACTCGATGCGGGCCGGGGCTTGCCCGGAATCGAGCAGATCAAGCAACTGATTGGGGCCCATCGCATTCAGGTCCAAAGCGACAACCCCTCCATTGATGGATTGGTCTTCGATGCTCAAGGCCTGGACCCGCTCATCGACGAGGCGCGCAAAACATGTCGCTGGTAGCAGAGGTCAACGCACAGGAAATTCTCCGGCTGCTCGCACCCATCGATGCGCAGGCACCGGTCGGTCTGTTCGACGTGGAGGACGAAACCTATCAGGCCATTGACCAGGAAATGGTCAAGCTGGGCGGGCTGCAGGCATCCACCATCGACTGGGCCTATATCGAGGAAGCCTCACGACAGTATCTGGCGCAGCAGTGCAAGCACTTGCGTATCGTCGCGCACCTGAGTGCTGCGTGGCTTCGCAGTGGATGTTGGGAGCGATGGGGTTTTACCTTGGCGTTGCTGGCCGGCATGGTCGAGCGCTATTGGGAGGTTGCGCATCCAAAGCCTGGCCCCAAAGGTTTCCTGGGCAAGCGCAAGCTGGTTGGCCTTGTGCTCGATCGTTTGAACGAAGCGCTGCCGCGCCTGGACCGCTACACATTCACCCCTGCTCATGCGGCCGTAGCTCAAGAGGCATTGCGGCGCCTGCAACAGCAGCAAGCCGTTGCTCAGTTGGATGGAGCCTTTCTGAATGATGTAGGTCGACTGCTGCGCAAGCAGGCGGAGCAGGCGAGCGGTGCTGGCGCGCCTGCTGCGGCGAAGTCGTCGGCGGCGGCCACCAAGTCTGCGCCGCTGGCCGAGGTCATTGCCACCCCAATGCCTCGTGTGTCGTTAGGCAACGAGCGCGAATCACGACGGGCCGTGCTGGCCATGGCCGAGATGATCAATCAACAAGACCCCTACGACCCAACGGGCTACCAGTTGCGTCGATTCGGCCTGTGGGCCCATATCCAGGCGGCGCCTCAAATCAAGCAAGGCAATCGCACGGAACTGATGGCGGTGCCGCTGGATATCGCCAGCGACTATGAAGAGGCGATTGCTGGCACCGCGATCAACGCCGCGTTGCTTCAGCGGATCGAAAAGAGCGTGACGGCTTGCCCCTTTTGGGTACGCGGCAGTTTCCTCGCGGCCAGTGCGGCGACACGGCTGGCGATGGGGGAGGTAGCTGAGGCAATCCGCGCAGCGACTGCCCGATTCGTCCAACGCATGCCCGCGCTCCAGCAGTTGTGTTTCAGCGACGGCAGGTCGTTCGTGGACGATCAAGGCATGGCTTGGCTCAGAGGCGCAGCTGGGCAAACGCAAGCCGAATCTGCCCACGAGTTCGCAGGCCTGCGCGAAGAGTTGGCCGGTCAGTTGGACGCAGGTGGGGTAGAGCCGGTCTTACTCAAGTTGCAGGCCATGCAGGCGAACCTTCGTGCTCCGCGTGAGCGCTGCCATACCACCGTCATTGCGGCCGATCTCTTGGCAGCGCGAGGCGTGTCCTGGCTGGCTCAGGACCTGTGCGCCAACGTCGCACGGACCATGCAGCACACCACGGCCGCCGTTTGGGAGCCAGAGGTGTTTCAACGACTGCAACAGTATGCCTCTGCTCATGTGTTGGCTGATCAGAACAAGGACTAGGACCCCCATGAATCAACTATGGAAGCTATTGAAACGTTGGGGTTTGCCCCTGATGACTCGGATCGGCCTGGCCATGCCGTTGCTGCTTGTGCTGGGTACCGTGCTGATGCTGGTCGCCATCTGGTGGCTCGGGCCGCAGTGGATGTGGCGTGAACAGCACCCGCTGGCCAGCCTGGCGCATCGCAGCTTGGCCAGCCTGGTGCTCGTGCTGGCGCCGCTGTTGTGCTGGCTAGTGGTGCTGCGCAGGCAATACGTTCGCCTGCAGGCTGAGCGCAAGCAGGCGGTGGCCGCTGAGCTGGACAGCGTATTGCCGCTGGTTCAGGCGCAAGAGAAAGCCTTGGACCAAGGACTTTCGCGATTTCTCGATGGCGCAGGCGGGCGACGTGCGTTGTATCGATTGCCCTGGTACTTGGTGATAGGCGACCAGCATGCTGGCAAGACCAGCTTCATCGATCGCACAGAACAAAGCTTTTCCCTGACCCGCATCGACAAGGCACAGGCTCGGGGCAGGCAGGCCCAAGCGCTGGCCTTTCCGATAGGTTGGTGGGTCAGCAATGATGCGGTGATCATCGATCCGCCAGGGGCGTTCATCAGGCAGGAGTCGCTGGCAGGCTCGCCCGTCGACGAATCAGCCACACAGCAAGTGCCACCAGCAACCTCGGCCAGGCTGTGGCAGCACCTGCTGGACTGGTTGTTGCGCAGCCGCAACCAGAGAGCCCTAAATGGCATATTGCTGGTAGTCGACTTACCCGCGCTTTTGCATGGCACACCCGAGCAGCGCATTGCCTTGGCGCATGTGTTGCGCACCCGTCTGTTCGAGGTCAGTAGTCAATTGGGTGCGCGGCTGCCGCTGTATGTGGTGCTGACCAAGTTCGACCTGTTGGACGGGTTCGACCAGCTCTATGCCGGGCTGTCCGTCTCCATGCGGGAAAAAATGCTCGGTTTCACGTTCAAGCTGGATGCGATCGGCACGTTCGACGCTTGGCTGGAGGAGTATGGCGATCACTACGAACAGTTGATCAGCCAGCTGTTCGAGCAGGTGGTGGATCGGTTGGATGCGCTGGACAGTGCTCCGCAGCGCGCGCGCCTGTTCTCATTGCATGCCCAATTGATCGGCGTGCGCCCAATACTGCTGGAATTCCTAAAAGAAGCGCTGGCCAGTGATCGCTACACCACGCCAGCCTTGGTACGCGGAGTGTACTGGTCCTCGGTCATCCAGCAAGGTGACATGTTCAATGCGTTCGTGCGCGAGGCCGCGCAACCCTACAAGACGAAGCTCCCTCTGCTCGAGGGCAAGGCGCAAACCAAGGCGCTGCCGTACTTCATCCAGCATGTGTTCGGGCGCGTCATCTATAAGGAAGCCGGACTTGCTGGGGATAACATCAAGGTGGCACGCAGCAAGCGCCAACTCCTATGGGTGGGCTCAGGGGTAGGCATGCTGGCTTTTTGTGTCGCCATCGCCGGCTGGCAGCGCTTTTTTGACATCAATGGCGACAAAGCTGCCAACGTGCTTGCCAAAAGCAGGGAGTACAGCCATCACGAGGTGGACCAGCGTCAGGATCCTACCGGACGCAACCTGCTGGAGCCGCTGGACCAGATTCGCGATGCGGTATCGGTTTTTGGCGACTACCGCGCTGCATGGCCGGGTGTTTCCGATTTTGGCCTGTATCAGGGGCGCGCTATAGGCCCGCGTGTCGATGAGGCATATCTCAGTTTGCTCTCCAAGCGGTTCCTGCCGGCCTTGGCCAGTGGTGTGATCGATGCCATGGATGCGGCGCCGCCAGGCAGTGAGCAGCAAATGGCTGCCCTCAGGGTTTACCGCATGCTGGAAGACCGTCAGAACCGCCGCAACGAATGGGTCGAAGAGTGGATGGCCCGACAATGGCAGCAGAAATTCCCTGGCCAGGGGCAACTGCAGCGCGACCTCATGCGGCACCTTAAGTACGCCTTGGCCTACGCCGATACCGACCTGCCTCAGTACAGCCAACGTGTCGCCGTGGCGCAGGCAGCGCTGCGCAAGGTGCCGCTCCCCGAGCGGGTTTACGCCGGCCTAAAACAACAGGCCGGGGAGCAGTTGTACACCGGGCTGGACTTGCGTCATCAGGTTGGGCCTGCCTTCGACGTGGTGTATCAGCCGTCCATGGGCGCCAGTAAGGGTAATGATGTGCTGTTAGCGCCGATGCTCACTGCCAAAGGTTTCGAGGAGTACTTCGAGCCACGCAGTCAGAGCTTCGCCGATTTGGCGATGATTGACCAATGGGCGCTGGGCGAGCGTAGCCAGCTCGATTATTCGGACGCCGACAGGGAGGCGCTGAGCGAACGGCTGCGCAACTTATACAGCGCCGATTACATTGACAGTTGGCGCCGTGCCCTCAACGCTTTCAGCGTGGCTGATTTCCGTGACCTGGACCATGGTGTCGCGATCCTGCAGCAGTTGACGGGGCCTGCGGCGCCGCTGCATCGATTGCTCGATACGGTAAGGGACAACACGTCGTTCTCATCGACTGGCGTTGTTGAGGTGGCAGATGAAGCCAAGACAGTGCCACCGACAAGTAGTAAGCCTGAGCATCAGCAGGCGTGGACTATTCAAAGGGCCTTTGCCGGGCTGAGCGCGATGCTGCAGGTAACGGCAGAGAAGCCTAGCTACTACGATGAAACCCTGGCTGCTATCGCAGCCGTGCACGACTACGCCAAGGCGGTGCAGGACAGCCCGGACCGAGGCAAGGCCGCACTGCAGGCCGTGCATCAGCGTTTCTCGATGACCGGGCATGACCCCATCGGCACCTTGCAACGGGTATCCACCGGCTTGCCTGAGCCGATCAACCACCAGGTCCGAAAGGTGGCTGATCAAACGGCGCAGGTACTGAACGTTGAAGCGCTGCGCGAGTTGGAACGGCGCTGGGACGCCGAGGTGTACAGCTTCTTCCAGCAGCGCCTGGCAGGCCGATACCCCTTCGTGGCCAGGGCGCCCGACGCTTCCCTGGATGACTTCGAGGCGTTCTTCGGGCCGAAGGGCCGGCTGAAGCAGTTCAATGAGCAGTATCTGAAGGTGTTCCTGAAGGACAACCTCGAAACCCTGCAAACCGGCCAGCAGGGGCAGTCCCTGATCCGCAGCGATGTGATCGAACAGTTGGAACTGGCAGACCGCATTCGCGAAACGTTCTTCGATCAGCGCGGCAACTTGAGTGTGCAGTTCAGTATCGAGCCGTTAGGGCTGAGTGCGAACCAGCGCACCAGCCTGCTGGATCTGGACGGTCAGTTGATTTCCTACACCCATGGCACGAGCCAGATCACCGGCATCATCTGGCCCAATACGCTTGGGCAACATGTGCGTAGCAACCTGACGCTGCTCAGGCAGAACGGCAACAGTAGCAGCCTAGAGTACCGAGGGCCATGGTCCATGTTTCGCCTGCTCAGTCGCGGTTCGCTCAATGGGCGGACGGCGACCAGCGTGGATCTGAGTTTCAGGACTGGTGATGGTGTGATGCGCTACCGGCTCAGCGCAGAGAAGGCCTTCAACCCAATTACTCAACAACCGTTCAAAGGCTTCCGCTTGCCGCGCGGGTTGCTGCAACAGCCATCCAGGGTGGCTCTGTTCGGACAGGCGGGCGCACCTGTCATGTAAGGAGTGGGCGATACAAAAGGAAGAGCGAGTACAAACTTTGCATTACTGTACCCAGGCCATCTAACAACTTGAGGCTGGGATGCGCACCGTGCGCAATCCGATCGTCGCAGGAGGAGAAGTGATGGAAGAAGAGGTACTCGTTGGCCTTGCAACCCAGTGCAGGGAGAAAATGGAGCACAGAGGTCACCGAGTGATCGAAATGCTCAGTCGCGAAGCGACCCTGGTTGCCGAAATCGCTTCAATGCGGGCACAGGTCAAGCTTGCCCGGCAGGAGGCTTATGCTGGGCACAAGGATCTGGATACTCAGTGGCTGAGAAGTATCAACTACGCAATCATCATGACCAAGAAGGAGTTGGCTGGCATTCGGGTTGATCGTGGCTTAGCACAGTATCAGCAGAAGGAAGAGAGGCGTAAGTTGAATCTGTTGACCCAGCTATCCGAGCAAGCGTTGTTCGTGCGCCATGCTAAGTGTCTCCTTACAAAGAAGGCCTTCGAAGAGATTCGCGCGGCAGTTCGTAGCGAGGTGTCGGTAGTGATGCCGCAGATGTCTGAGCATGGGTTCGATGACTGTACGTAAGCTTGCGCAGGCGCCTGATGGTGGCCAGTCCTGAGGAGGAGGGCATAGCAGCGCTCCTGTTCGCAGCTTTCCATTTTCACCTGAGGCTGCCAGTTTGGCTCGCCCTTGGCCAGTGCTCCCCCTGACTCGTCGGCTCTTCATCTTGCAGTCGGCTGACCACAGTCCGCAAGAAACGGAGAGCATCCCCCCGTACCGCACCCGATAGTACCCGCGCACCCTGCAAATCACCTTCAGCACGAGGTACTCATCATGCAACTGGCAGGCAAAGTGGCAATCATCACCGGCGCCAGCTCCGGTATCGGCCGAGCCGCGGCGACATTGTTCGCCCGGCACGGCGCCAACCTTGTGCTCACGGCCCGGCGCCAGGCCGAACTCGAGCAGCTGACGGCGGACTTCGCGGCGGCCGGGCAAGGCCGGGCTATTGCCGTGGCTGGCGACATCACCGATGCGGCGTTGGTCAGGGAACTGGTGGACGTGGCGGTGGCGCGCTTCGGTGGCCTGGACATCGCCTTCAACAATGCCGGTACCCTCGGTGAACTGGCCGCCGTCCCCGAGCTGTCCCTGGAAGTCTGTCAGCACACCCTGCACACCAACCTCACCAGCGCCTTCCTCTGCGCCCAGGCGCAGATTCCAGCGTTGCTGGCCCGTGGCGGCGGCTCGCTGATTTTCACCTCGACCTTTGTCGGCCACAGTGTGGGCATGCCGGGCATGGCCGCCTATGCGGCGAGCAAGGCCGGGCTGGTCGGCCTGGTCCAGGTCATTGCGGCGGAGCAGGGCAGCCGTGGCATACGCGCCAACGCGCTGCTGCCCGGCGGTACCGATACGCCCATGGGCCGCAGTGCGATGAACAGCCCCGAGGCCCGGGCCCATGTCGAAGGGTTGCATGCCCTCAAGCGCCTGGCCCGGCCGCAGGAGATCGCAGAGGCGGCGTTGTTTTTGGCGTCGGAGGCATCGAGTTTCATGACCGGGGCGGCCATGGTGGTGGATGGCGGGGTGTCGGTGGTGCGGGGGTGAGGTGGGCTGCAGGTTCCGCGTGGTGCTGTAGAAACGATCGCGGGGCAAGCCCGCTTCCACGCAGGTTCAGTTACCAGTAGATCAAATGGGGCTGCCAGGCAGCCCCGAGCGCTTGCATCAATCCGCAGGCTTGGGCGCAAAGCGCAGGATCAGGCAGGCAATCACCGCCGACAACAGCGACCCCAGCAAGATGCCGATCTTGGCGGCGTCGATCTTCTCGGCCTGGCCCGGGAAGGCCAGTTCGCCGATGAACAGGCTCATGGTGAAGCCAATGCCGCACAGCATCGCCACGCCATAGATCTGCAACCAGCTGGCGCCACGGGGCTTGCTGGCCAGGCCGCTCTTCACCGCCAGCAGCACGCCGGCGAACACCCCCAGCTGTTTGCCCAGCAGCAGGCCCAAGGCGATGGCCAGCGGCAGCGGGGCGAAGATATCGCTCCAGCCCAGGTCGCCGAACGACACGCCGGCATTGGCGAAACCGAACGCCGGGACGATAAGGAAGCCCACCCAGGGGGCCAGGCCGTGCTCAAGCTTGAGCAGCGGGCTGGCTTCGCGCTCGGCACCGCTACCGGCGCTGTAGGGGATCAGCAGCGCGCCGACCACGCCGGCGATGGTGGCGTGCACGCCCGACAGCAGGGTGACGTACCACAGCGCGGCGACACCGATCAGGTAGGGCCACAGGGCCACCACGCGCAGGCGGTTGAAGGCCAGCAGCACGGCGACGATGCCGGCGGCGCCGGCCAGCGCCAGCAGGTTGATCGACGAGGTGTAGAACACCGCGATGATCGCCACCGCCCCCATGTCGTCGATGATCGCCA
Organism: Pseudomonas sp. MWU13-3659; assembly: GCF_023757525.1. Classification (NCBI taxonomy): domain Bacteria; kingdom Pseudomonadati; phylum Pseudomonadota; class Gammaproteobacteria; order Pseudomonadales; family Pseudomonadaceae; genus Pseudomonas; species Pseudomonas sp. MWU13-3659. The sequence goes on from NZ_JAMSHW010000043.1 coordinate 19,434, forward strand.
CCGAAACCAGCATCACCTTCAGCGACAGCGGCGCATGCTTGCCGAGCAGCGCCAGGGCGCCGACGGCAAAGGCTATGTCGGTGGCGGCGGGGATTGCCCAGCCACCGGCCAACCCGGGTTCGCCGCGGGAAACTGCCAGGTAGATCAGCGCCGGCACGGCCATGCCCATCAGCGCCGGCAGGGCCGGCAGGCGGCGTTGCTCCCAGCTGGACAGGCGGCCGTCGACCAGCTCGCGCTTGATCTCCAGGCCCACCAGCAGGAAGAAGATCGCCATCAGACCGTCGTTGATCCACATGTGCACGGTCATCGGGCCGAGCTTGTCGGTCAGCACCGGGCCGACCGGCAGGTGCAGCAGGTGCTGGTAGGCACTGGCCCAGGGGCTGTTGGCGATGATGATGGCCAGGGCGGCGGTGAACATCAGCAGTACGCCGCCGGCCGCTTCGGTGGCCAGCAGTTGGCGCAGCATCGAAGGCTGCTTGAGAGGGTGGAGGGATGCATTCATATAGCGGTCCTCGTTCATGACGTCGCACTCGCGCAGGCAGTGACGCGGCGTGCGACAGGCACGGCGAAACCATGGCTCCATGCAGCATGGACCATTGCGCGGAAGGGCGAGCAGAAGGATGGGTAACGCGGCGCAACAACCCACGCCGTGCAGACACGGGCGGGGAAGGGCCATGGGGAATGGAAGCATGCGTACAACATGGACGGATCTCACGGAAAACAAATGAATGTTCTCCGTATTCGGGAAGGGCTCCCGGGCGCACGCAGCACACGCCAGGCGGCCATTCTAACGATGCGAACGAAGGGGTGCGTTGAAATTTTGCGTCCAAATGTTGCCAGTCGCGCTTGCCACCCTGCCGGGGGGCACGTAGCATCCTGGCCCAGGAGATGGCATTCCTCCTCGAACCGCCTCAGCGCTGATGATGCCTACGCAACCCCCATCGAAGGGCGCGTAGGTGTATGCCTGTCTCTCCATGGGGGTCTTTCGGACCTTAGATGGAGCTTGTCGATGTACCTTTCCCTTGTTTCCGTTGTCGTGGGTGGCAGTGCCGGGTGCGTGCTGCGCTGGGTGTTGGCGTTGCGCCTGAATTCGCTGTTCCCCGGCATGCCGTTCGGCACCTTGCTGGTCAACCTCATCGGAGGCTTCGTCATCGGTGGGGCGATGGCTTTCTTCCTGCGTTTCCCCAACCTCGACCCGGCCTGGCGCCTGCTGATCACCACCGGTTTTTGTGGCGGCCTGACCACCTTCTCGACGTTTTCGGCCGAGGTCGTGTCGATGCTCATGCACGGTCGCGCCGGCTGGGCGATGGCCACGGTGCTGGCCCATGTGCTCGGCTCGCTGCTGATGACGTTCGCCGGTTTCGCCCTGGTGCGCTGGCTGGGCTGAATAGGGACGCCACAAGGTGCCCGGACGGAGTATCATCGCGCCCCCAAGCAGTCGCCCACACGCGTAGCAAGGCGCCGGGTGTTTTCGATAAGGATATTGATCCATGCAGTTTCCTGGCCTGCGCCGTGGCGGCGTGCACTTCCTTTTAAGCGCGGCCGTCTTCGCGCTGCTTCCCGGGCTAGCCCAGGCTGCGGAGCCTCCGGTTGTTTGCCCATCCGGTGACTTCGCGGCTTTCTTGCGTGCCTATGCCCATGACCCGGCCTTGCAGCGTGCGTTCGTCGCGCCCGAGGTCGAGCTGTTGCGACTGGCACCGAGCTCGGCGGGCATCGTCCCTGTCACCGAAAAGGCGCGTGGCGCTGGTCTTGAATATCCGCTGTTCGGCAGCCAGGGCCTGGAGTCCGATCAAATGCAGGTCTGGGTCGATGGGCAGAGCGCCCATGTGATCGACAAGCGCCAGGGGTTGAATGCGATCAAGGTCTATCGCTTCCACGAGCAGGGCTGCTGGACCCTGGACGCGGTCGAGGACTGGTCGATCGCCCCGCAGGACCTCGACCTGAAGCAACGAATGGGCAATACCCCTGAAGAGAAACGTTGTGCCGCCAGGGGCGAAGTGTTTACCCGGCTTGGGGCGTTGGAACAGTACTTGCCAACGCGGGAGCTGTTCGAGGCGGGCATCGAGAACTACGTATGCGCCGCGGCCTCCGGTGACCCTGTCGCCAGCAGCGAAGCGGCAAGCCTGAGCCTGTCGCAGATGGCGCCCTACCTGGGGCATGCCCGGACTGAGGCGATGTTCATGGCGGCTGCCAAGGGAGATCCACAGGCGTGGATCGGGCTGGCTTACTTCTACTGCGACGGCAGCAGCCTGATCGCCTCCGAACGGCCTTGCCAGGCACCGGACAAGGCCCGCGCCGCGTTGACCAAGGCCGCCCAGGTCGCCGGCAAGCCGGGCGCAGATGCATTGGCCGAGTGGGTGGCCAAGCATGGCAGCCAACAAGACTCGACGGTGCTACCCATGCACCTTACCGGCAAGCGCGATGACGAGCGGCTGGTCATCGCCGACGCAGGCAACCAGGTCAAGACCCTCACCGCCTATTACGCCAACAGCGACTATGTCGAAGAAGCGCTCGATGCTTTCAAGGCCTTGCCGGCCATTGCCAGCACGTCGAACCCAGACCGTTTCGACGGCTTCGACGTGGCGGTGGTGCAGCCCAGGCGTGGTGCACTGACCGTTACCGGTATCGAGGGCAAGCCGCATGCCGTGCGTTTGAACATGACCCTGCGCGGCGATGTGATCGTGCTGAGCACGCGGGAAGCGGGCAACGACAGCTTCAACTACAACCTGATCTTCGGCTACACCCCCAAGCGTGAAGACATCCAGCTGTTCGGTGTGCTGCTCAACACCCACCGCTATCAGTGCGGGCAGACTTTCACCAGCACCTACTTCGTCGAATCGGCCCTGGCATTGCACCAGCGGCTCAAGGACTTCGACGGCACCCGAGCCTTCCACGACCTCAAGGCGGCCTACCCACAACTGCAGGCTGCCAACGAGCCCTTCAAGGTGTTGCCGGTCGACCTCGAGCAGTCCGCCGCCGCGGCCCTGGCCAGCTATCGCAAAGGCGACCTGGCGGGCCTAGAGCGTGAACTGGGGGCGCTGGGCATCGTCGGTGGCGAGGCCAATTGCGATCTGGAGCGTTACGTGGTCGAGCGCTTCTTCTACGCCGACCGGTTGGGCTGGTCCAACGACCTGGCCTTCCTGTTTGCCGAAGCCGGCCATTTCGAGCAAGCGCGGATCCTGCTCGAGCGGGTCGTCGCGGCCGACCCGCAGCGTATCGTCGCCCACCTGAACCTGGCGGACAGCTACTGGGGGCTTGGCGATCAAGACAAGGCGCGGCAGAGCTACCGGCGCTACCGGGAACTGATGGTCGCGGATGGCAAGGCGGCGCGGATTCCGCCACGGGTGGCCGAGCGTGCGGGGGCGTGACCGCGCCGGGCCCGTCACGCCGTTGTCATGAGTGACAGGTAGCGTACGAGCGCGCGTGCGCCGCCGCGCAACCTGTCGTTCAAGGAGACCGCCAAAGGTGCATCCCATGCCGTCCCGCAAGCAGATCATCCTGCGCTCCGCCGAGATGCGCAGCGAGGACTTCGCCGTGCAGTTCGGCCGGCTGTTCGGCAACCTCTACGCCGACCTGCCGCCGTTGCCCGACGGCATTGTCATCGGTGGCGTGTACGGGCGCCTGGAGGGCATGAGCGTGCGCCGCATGCACTATCAAGGTGACTTCACCATCGCCTTGCCCGCGCCCCAGGATGAAATCACCTTCGTGTTGCCCAGCGCCGGCAAGGTCATCTTCGTCCACCGTGGCGAATCGATCGGTATCGCCCGGGTGGGCCTGGCGATCGACAAGGCCGAGATTCGCTCGATGCGCTTCGTCGACGACCATGCCCAGTGCGGCATGTCGATCCGCCGTGGCCTGTTCAACGAGCGGCTGGCGCTTCTACTGGGCCGGCCGGTGCAGGTGCCGATCCATTTCGAGCCAAGGGTGGACTTGGACGTCGCGGCGTTCCGGGGCATTCGCGCACTGCTCGAACTGGCGACCGGCGACAGCTTCGAGCCGTTGCTCGAAGCCGGCGCGCTGATGCCTGCGCGGTTGCAGGAAATGCTGGTGGATGCGCTGCTCGAAGCCTGGCCGCACAACCACACCGAGGCCCTGCGCCGGCCCACGCCGATGATTGCGCCGCGGCATGTGCGGCTGGCCATGGACTACATGCGCGATCACCCCGGGCAACCGGTGAGCGGCACGCAACTGACGGCGCTGGCCAATGTCAGCCTGCGTGCCTTGCAGGATGGCTTTCGTCGTTTTGCGGGGACCTCGATCGCCGGCTTCCAGCGCCAGGTGCGGCTGGAGCGGGCCTACCAGGACCTGGCGCAGGGGGACGTTGGCGGGGTCGGTGAAGTGGCGTTGCGCTATGGCTTCAGCAACGCCGGGCGTTTTGCCCAGTACTTCCAGCAGGCCTATGGCGTGCGCCCCACCGAAGTGAGGCGTGGCCTGCGTGGGCCCGCTGCAGGTCAGAAGGCGTAGCTGGCTTTCAGCCCGCCGCTGACGCCGTGGCTGTCACCGCCGCCATTGGCGGCCAGTTCCGCGCCCAGGCTCAGGCCGCCCAGGCTGGCGGTCAGGCTGGCCGCGCCGAGGAACTGGTCGCGGTTGTCGAAGGCTGCCCGTTGCTCGATATCCAGCCCCAGCAGGTGCCCTTGGCTGTCGACCCGATGATCGCCCAGGGCTCGCTCGTAGCCCACTTCGAGACCCGGCACCAACTGCCAGCCGCCGCCAAGCGCGACCGGAGCGAAGGAGGCCTTGAGGTTGGCCGTAGCGCTGTGGCGGGTGGCTTGCAGGTCATCGACTTCCAGGGCCAATTCGCTGCCTTTCTCGTGGAAGCCCGACAGGTCCACATGACTGACCCGCAGGCCCAGGCTCGGTTCGAGGACCATGGCTTGCAGCGGCAGGCGATAGCCCAACGCCAGGCTGGCGCCGGCGAGGGTGCCGTGGCTGTCGCCCTTGGCCGTGCCCAGGCCACCGCCCAGTTCGCGCTTGCTGCTGTAGTCGAGCCAGCCAGCGTTGGCCGTGGCCTCGACGAACACACCGCGCTCCAGCCCTTCGGGGGCCAGGCGCAGGCCCATGCCAAGGAAAGTCAGGTCGGTGTCCGCCTCACCCCCGGCACCGCCGACGTTGCCTTGGCTGTAACCCACGCCGGCATGGGCGCTGAGCTGTTCGGAGAAACGCTGGGTCAGGCCGACCATCATCCCCTGGCTGTGCTCATTGCTGCTGCGGGCCTGGGCCGAACTGTCGGTGCCCAGGTAGCCGGCCAGGGCGGTGCTCCACAGGCGCGCCTGGCCGACTTTGAGGTCGGCGCCACTGGCATGGGGCGCTGCGGCACGGTCGATCTGCGCGCCCTGGCGCAGCAGGAAGCTCGCCGCATCGGCGTGCACCTGGCCGCCCACGGTCGCCTCGACGCCGTCCAGGCTGCCGCTGTCGATGGCCGATTGCAGGTAATAGTTGTAGGCGCTGTAGTGGCCGGAGAGTTCGCTGTCCTGCAATTGCCCGAGCAGTTGCGCGCCGGCGGCGGCGTTGCCTTGCAGCCCCGCCTGGCCGGGCAGGCTGGCGTAGCGCACCAGCTTGCCACGCAGCACGTAGATCGTCTCCTGGCTCAGGCCCAGGCCCTGCTTGAGGTAGTTGTCCATGCTGCCGTACTGGGCGCTGACCTGGTCGAGGCCGGCCTGCAGGTAGCTGGCTTCCACCCCCAGCAGCGGCTGGTAGATGGCCGCCATGGCGGGCGGCATCGCCTTCAGTGTGGCGGCCATCCGCACGGCGGTGTAGTCGTTGGTGGCCAGGTAGTTGGCCATGAGGGTCGCCTGGTCGACCCCGGCGATGCTCTGCAGCACGGCGGCGGTCCAGCCGGTGCGGTCCTTGCCGGCGGTGCAGTGGAACAGTGCGGCGCCGTCGGCGTTGGCCAGCTCGTTGAACAACACGCCGAACTGGCCGCGCATGCCGGCGTCGCTGACGAAGGCGCGGTTGGTCTCCTGCATCATCGCTCGGGCCTGGGCGGCGCTGGTGAACGCGATGTTGGTGATGTTGGCGCCGGAGGTGGTGCTGCCGATGATGTCGATGTTGCGGTAAACGGCGGCGCTGGGGAGGGTGTCGGGGGTGGCGGCGATTTCGCTGGGGGTGCGCAGGTCGTACACGGCACTGATGTTCAGGCCGTTGAGGGTGGCCAGATCCGACGCGGTTGGCGTGAGGGCGTTGGCGCGGTAGAACACCCCGGCGCGCATCACCCCGTCATGGGCCGTGGTGTAGGCCTGGGTGGTGCCGGCGACATCACGGAAGTTGTCCATGCCACGCAGGCGCGGGGTGTCGAGGGGGTAGCTTTCGGCCGCGTGAGCGGCGGCGATGGACAAGGTGAGCAGGGACAGGGAGCAGATAACGCGTTGGAGCACGGCAGTGGCCTCGTTGGGGATGCATTGAGGAGGCTACTGTTGGGGCGATATATGAAACTGAATGTTACGTATGCTGCAATCGCGCAAAAGCCTGCGCAATTCGGCCGGAGGCTGCGCGGGCTGTCCAATTGCGCCCGGCGATGCCGGGCATCGCCAGCAAGGCTGGCGCCCCGTACCTTGTAGGAGCCAGCCTTGCTGGCGAACGGGCCACAACACGGCGCTCAGGGCAGCTTGGCCACCAACTGCGCCAGCAGCCGCTGCTTGTAGTGCTGCAACAGGCCATCGTTGCGTTCGCGCGGGTGGGGCAGCTCCAGCGGCACCTGTTCGCCGATCCGCCCCGGGTGGGCGTCCATCACGATCACCCGGTCACCCAGGTACAGCGCCTCCTCGATATCGTGGGTGACCATGATCACCGTGCAGCGCTCCTGCACCCAGATCCGTTGCAGCTCGTGCTGCAGGCGCACGCGGGTCAGGGCGTCGAGGGCGCCGAACGGCTCGTCGAGCAGCAGCACCTTGGGCTTGTTCACCAGCGCCCGGGCGATGGCGCCGCGCTGGGCCATGCCACCGGAAAGCTGGTGCGGGTAGGCCTGTTCATAGCCTTGCAGGCCGACCAGGGCAATATGCTCGTCGACCCGTCGCGCTTTTTCGGTGGCAGGCAGGTCGAGGTTCTTCAGCGCCAGGGCGATGTTCTGGCGCAGGGTCATCCAGGGGAACAGGCGATGGTCCTGGAACACGATACCGCGCTCGAGGCCCGGGCCACTCACGGGCTGACCGTCGAGCAGGATCTGCCCTTGATAGTCCGGGTCGAGGCCGACGATCAGGCGTAGCAGGGTGGATTTGCCACAGCCGCTGGCGCCGAGAATGCTGACGAACTCGCCCGGGCGGATGTCCAGGTCGATGCCTTGCAGCACCGGCATGGCCTGGCCTTGAAGCGGGTAGCTCTTGCTCAGGTTGCGGATGCTCAGCGCGCCGGTCTGCACGGGGGCGGGAAAGGAGTGGGCGATTGCGTTCATGGTCGGGCCTTTCAACGGGTGGGGCGCCAGCGCAGCAGGCGGCGGGCGAGCAGGGTGGACAGCCAGGTCATCAAGTAGCCGCACAGGCCGATGCACAGCACGCAGATCACGATGATCTCCATGCGTGCCCCGGCCTCGGCGTTCATCATCAGGTTGCCGAGCCCGGCGCCGGAGGCGAGGAACAGCTCGCTGCCCACCGCGGTGACCCAGGCGAAGGCCAGGGCCTGCAGCACGCCGGTGGCGATGCTTGGCAAGGCGGCGGGCAGCAGCACCAGGCGCAGCTGCTGCCAGCGGTCGAGGGCCAGCACCTGGCCGACCTCGCGGTGGCGGGTGTCGACTTGGCGCAGGCCTTCGAAGGTGTTGAGCACCATCGGGTAGAACGCCGCCAGGCTGACGATGAGCAGCTTGGAAGCTTCGCCGTTGCCCAGCCACAGCGCGATCAGCGGAATCCAGCCGAGCATCGGCACCTGGCGCAGGGCGTGGAACAGCGGCGCGATCAGGCGGTTGGCCAGTGGTGACAGCGCCATCAGCGCTCCCAGGCTGACGCCGCCGAGGATCCCCAGCAGCAAGCCGATGCTGGTGCGTGCGAGGCTCGCCAGCAGGTTTACCAGCAACTCGCCGTTGCCCAGGAGTTCGAGGAACGCGCTACCGATCAGAGACAGCGGGACGAAGGCGTAGGCGCCCACGGCATCCTGGCGCGAGGCGTATTCCCAGGCGGCGATCAGTAGCAACGGCAACAGTAGACCGCGCAGTTTCAGCAATTTCATCACGACCTCCCGACCGCTTGCCAACCGGACAGGCGCCGCTCCAGACGGCGCAACGAAAAGTCCAGGGCGAAGCCGATCACCCCGGTGAGCACCACGCCGACCATCACCACATCGATACGCAGCATCTGTCGGCCCATCTCGATCATCTGACCCAGGCCGCTGTCGGCGGCCAGCAGCTCGCAGGCCACTAGTACCACCCAGGCGCGGGTCAGGGCGACGCGGATGCCGGTGACGATGGCCGGTACCGCCGCAGGCAGGGCGATGCGCCCGACCAGGGTCGGCCAGGGCAGGCGGTACACCGCGGCCACCTCGAAATGGGTGCGCGGTATGGCGCGGATGCCTTCGACGGTGGCCAGGGCCACGGGAAAGAATGCGGTCTTGGCGACGATGACCACCTTGAAGGTCTCGTCGATGCCCAGCAGCAGGACCAGCATCGGGATCAGGGCGATGCTGGGGACTTGGCGCACAGTGTGGAACAGCGGCGAGCAGTAGGCCTCGACCGTGCGCGACAGGGCCATGGCGGTACCGAACGCCAGGCCCGCCAGGGCGCCACCGGCAAAGCCCAGGCCCAGGCGCGACAGGCTGCCGAGCAGGTGCTCCTGCAGCTCGCCGGTGGCCAGCAGGTCGGCGAAGCTGCGCCAGACCTCCCGCGGCGGCACCAGCAGGTTGGCCGGGAACAGCCCGGCAGCGGCAACCCCGGCCCACAGGGCAAGCAGGGCGAGGGGGGAGATCAGCCAGGTGAGGGCGTTCAGCGGGTGCATGGCGGGCCTTGGGGTGGCGGGTGGTGATGGGGTATCGCAAGAGCTGTGCCAGGGGCGGCGGGCCGTGATTCCGGGCGCGGTCGGATGGACGTGTTGGCAGGGCAGCAGTGCAGTGTTGATAGAGAAGCAGTGAGCCAACACTGGCCCAGGTAGGAGCCAGCCCTGCTGGCGAAGGGCGCGACGCGGTGTATGCCTTGATGAC
>NZ_JAMSHW010000044.1:0-25811 GCF_023757525.1 Pseudomonas sp. MWU13-3659
GCCTTGCTGGCGAAAGGGCCTTCGAGAACCCCGGCAAGGCTGCGCCTTGCATCGCCAGCAAGGCTGGCTCCTACAGGTTCGGCGCTGTTTCTAGACGGGCTTGGCGCCCATCAGGCCGGCAATGGACAGGAAACACACCCCGCTGAACACCGCCAGCGCCAAGGTGAACTTCAGCCCCACCACTTCGGCCTTGCGCAGCCGGTTGAGGCGCACCAGCAACCACCAGACGGCGAAAGCGCCGAAGGTGTAGATGACGCTGGAGGCCAGCACCCAGGCCTGCCCCAGCGGCCAGCCGACCAGGTGCACCAGCCACCAGCCGGTGAACGGCATGCTCACCAGGCACAGGCCCATCAGCAGCCAGACGAATACCAGTGGCCGGCGCAGCAACTTGCCGTAGGCGTCGGCGTCACCCTTGCGGCGGGCGAGGATGGTCCAGATTGCCAGGCCCAGGGCGCCCAGCAGCAACAGGGCGGTGGCGAGGATGTGCAGGGTCTTGAGTGTGGTCAGGTGTTCCATCTAGGGATTGTCCTTCTGCAGGCCGTCCAATCGCGGGGCAAGCCCGCTCCCACCGGCTGCCGCACGATACGTGTTTCAGCCCAAGAATAGCCGGTAAGCCGGGTTCTCGGTCTCGTCCCAGTACGGATAGCCGATCTTGGCCAACGCCGCCGGCACCAGGTGACGCTCCTCCTCCGGCACCTGCAGCCCCGCCACCACGCGACCATCGGCCGCACCGTGGTTACGGTAGTGGAACATCGAGATGTTCCAGCGCCCACCCAGCTTGTTGAGGAAGTTGAACAAAGCGCCCGGGCGCTCCGGGAACTCGAAACGCAGCACCATCTCGTCGCTGGCCCCCGCCGAGTGGCCGCCGACCATGTGGCGGATATGCAGCTTGGCCAGCTCGTTGTCGGTCAGGTCGGTGACCGGGAAGCCCTGCTCGGTCAACTGCTGTACCAACGCGGCGCGCGGGTCGGTTTCCGGATGGGTCTGCACGCCAACGAAGATGTGCGCTTCGTCCGCCGTATGCTTGCGGTAGTTGAATTCAGTGATCTGGCGCTTGCCGATGGCCTCGCAGAAGGCCTTGAAGCTCCCCGGGCGCTCGGGGATGGTCACGGCGATGATCGCCTCGCGCTTTTCGCCCAGTTCGGCACGCTCGGCCACATGGCGCAGGCGGTCGAAGTTGACGTTGGCGCCCGAGTCGATGGCCACCAGGGTCTGGCCCGTCACCCCCTTGAGCTCGACATACTTCTTGATCCCGGCAACGCCCAATGCGCCGGCAGGTTCGGTGATCGAGCGGGTATCGTCGTAGATATCCTTGATGGCCGCGCAGATTTCGTCGGTGCTGACGGTGATCACCTCGTCCACATGGTGGCGGCAGATATCGAAGGTGTGCTGGCCGATCTGCGCCACCGCCACGCCGTCGGCGAACAGCCCGACCTGTGGCAGCACCACGCGCTCGCCCGCGGCCATGGCGGCCTGCAGGCAGTTTGAGTCGTCCGGTTCGACGCCGATCACCTTGATCTCGGGGCGCAGGTACTTCACGTAGGCGGCAATACCGGCGATCAACCCGCCACCGCCCACCGGCACGAAGATCGCGTCAAGCTGGCCGGGGTGCTGGCGCAGGATTTCCATGGCCACCGTGCCTTGGCCGGCGATGGTGTGCGGGTCGTCATAGGGATGGATATAGACGAAGCCCTTCTCGTCGACCAGTTTCAGCGAATACGCCAGCGCCTCGGGGAAGGAGTCGCCGTGCAGCACCACCTTGCCACCCCGCGAACGCACGCCCTCGACCTTGATCTCGGGGGTGGTGCGGGGCATCACGATGGTCGCCTTGATACCCAGCTCCCGGGCCGCCAGGGCCACGCCCTGGGCGTGGTTGCCGGCCGAGGCGGTGACCACGCCACGAGCCAGTTCTTCCGCGCTCAGCTGCGCCAGCTTGTTGTAGGCACCGCGGATCTTGAACGAAAACACCGGTTGCAGGTCCTCGCGCTTGAGCAGGACCGTGTTGCCCAGGCGTTTGCTCAGTTGCCCGGCGCTGTGCAGCGGGGTTTCGACAGCAACGTCGTAGACGCGCGAGGTGAGGATCTTCTTGACGTACTGTTCGAGCATCGGAAAGCATCACTGGGCCGCGGGACAAGGCCTGGGAGTCTACCGCAGCGTCACGTCGGGCAGCCACAGCAAAGCCGCCGGAGCCGTTATACTAGGCAACTTTGAAATCCGCCCTGCCCCTCCCGGAGCCCGCATGACCCAGGACCAACTCAAACAGGCCGTCGCCCAGGCCGCCGTCGACCTCATCCTGCCCAAGCTGGATGAAAAAAGCGTCGTCGGCGTTGGCACCGGTTCCACCGCCAACTTCTTCATCGACGCCCTGGCCCAGCACAAGACCGCCTTCGACGGCGCCGTCGCCAGCTCCGAGGCCACCGCCCAGCGCCTGAAGGGCCATGGCATCCCGGTCTACGAGCTGAACAGCGTCAGCGAGCTGGAGTTCTACGTGGATGGCGCCGACGAGAGCGACGCCCACCTGAACCTGATCAAGGGTGGTGGCGCGGCCCTGACCCGCGAGAAGATCGTCGCGGCGGTGGCCAAGACCTTCATCTGCATCGCCGACGCCAGCAAGCTGGTGCCGGTGCTGGGCGCCTTCCCGCTGCCGGTCGAGGTCATCCCCATGGCCCGCAGCCACGTGGCGCGCCAGCTGGTCAAGCTGGGCGGCGACCCGGTCTACCGCGAGGGCGTGGTGACCGACAACGGCAACGTCATCCTCGACGTGCACAACCTGCAGATCACCAACCCGGTGGAGCTGGAAAGCCAGATCAACGCCATCGTCGGCGTGGTCACCAACGGCCTGTTCGCGGCGCGCCCGGCGGATGTGCTGCTGCTGGGCACCGCCGAAGGCGTGAAGACCCTCAAGGCCGAGTAAGCCCCATCGGGGGCGCACTAACCCCAAGCCTTGCGCGATACCTGTAGGAGCGGCCTTGTGCCGCGAAAGGGCTGCATAGCAGCCCCAGATTTCAGCGTTGAACAAAGATTGCCGGGGCCGCCTTGCGGCCCTTTCGCGGCACAAGGCCGCTCCTACAGGGGCAGGCGTGAATCCCGATAGCGCCAGCCCAGGCAATCAATCAGCCGGCTGCTTGAACACGTAGAACAGGTTCGGTTCGCTGACCAGGTAGATGGTCCCGGCATCGTCCATCGCAATCCCTTCCGCCTGCGGCACCGTCTGCTTCAGCCCTTGCATGCCCTTGCGCAGCGACAGGGTGCTCAACGGTCGCCCCTTCACATCCAGCTCAAGCACCAGCCGCGACTCGTCCGACAGGGCCAGCAGATGCCCGCTGCGCTCGTCGAACTGCAGGCTGGACAAGTCCCGCACGAACAACCGCTTGTCGCGCTTGCGGTCCTGCACCACATGCACCGCGTAAGGCTTGTCGGGGTTGTCATGGGGGAAGCCGTGCACCTCGTAGATCATCATCGGATCGCGCTCCTTGGCCACGAACAGGCGCTTGCCCGCCGAGTCGTAGGCCAACCCCTCGAAGCCCTTGTTGCCATTGAGGCCGATGCCCAGGGACAGCTGCTCGGCGTCGTTGGCATCGAGGAACAGCGTGTCATCCTCAAGGCGCACGCGGATCAGCCGCTGCTGGCGCTCATCGGTGATCACGTAGCTGTTGGGGCCCACGTATTCCACGGCCTCGGGGTCGCCGAAGCCGGTCAGCGGCACGCGGCGCAGGATGCGCCCGTCCAAAGACAGCTCGATGAGCTCGGAACGGGCATTGGTCACCGTGAACAGGCTCTTGCGGTCCGGGTCGTAGGTCAGGGCCGAAAGATCGTCGTCCAACCCCTCGATGGGCTGCGCTTCGACCGCCACCTGATAGCGGTCCAGCCCCATGCTCTGCTCGGCGGGTTGCCACCAGGCCCGCAGGTTGAACCAGCCGCGCTCGAACAGGCGGAACTCCTGGGCCGCCACACCCAGGACGAGCAAGGCGGCAAGCACGGTTAAAGCAAGGGTGAGGCGGTAACGACGACGCATGGAGGCAGACTCGGCAAAAGGGACGCGAATCTAACCATCTACAACTGAAGCAAAGCTTAATGCCGTCGTCGGAATACGCCGAAGGCAGTGTCAGTGCTTGCGGAAACGATAGAACAGGTTGGGTTCGCTGACGATGTACAGGTTGCCCTTGTCGTCCATGGCCACGCCTTCGGCGCGGGGGATGGTGTCCTTCAGGCCGTTGAAGCCACCCAGCAGGGTCATGAAGCTGACTTGCTCACCCTTCTCGTCCAGCTCCAGCAGCATGTTCGAATCCGCCGACAGCACCAGCAGGTGGCCCGTGCGCGGGTCGACACCCAAGGCCGACAGGTTGCGCAGGTCCAGTTCATCGCTGGGCAGCACCTGCTTGTCTCCCGTGAGCGGACCATGCCCGTCGGTGTTCCAGGTGTACAGCTTCGGCGGGCGCTCCTCGCCGATCAGCAGGCGCTGGCGCATCGGGTCCCAGGCCACGGCCTCGAAGCCCTTGTTGCTCTTGACCGACTCGCCCAGGTCATAGCGCTTGAAGTCGGCTCGGTTCAGCGAGGTCGTGCCGGCGTCCACCTTCACCAGGACCAGGTCGTGCAGGCGCTCGTCGGTGATCGCGATCTGCCCATCCTCGAGCACGGCGACACCTTCAGGATTGTTCCAGCCCTGCAACGGGATCTTGCGCAGTACATCGCCATCCAGGCTCAACTCGACCAGGAACGGGTGCTTGCCCATGACCGCGAACAAGGTGTGGGTATGCGGGTTGTAGGCCACGTCCGAGGCTTCGTCCTCCTCCATGCCCACCAGTGGCTTGGCGTCGATGTCCGCCACGTAGTCCGGCAGCCAGATGCTCTCCTGGCGCTCGGCGGGGCTTTCGAAACGCTCCTTCAGCCACAGCAAGCCACGGTCATCCCAATGCATGGCCACGACTACGCCATAGCTGATCACCGCCAAGGCAGTAATGCCAATCAGCCAGCGCAGCGAGGCACGGCGCTTGGGTGCAGGCGGAAGGGATGCACGGGTGGAGGTGGCCATTGAAGGAAATTCCTGAAAGCGAGCGGTGAGGTATAGCCCAATGCCGACGAAAATGCGCAGGTTTGCGCATTATCCGCATCGATTGTGAAAAAAATGGCAACGACCACCCGCGGTCAGGGAGACGGCGACGGCTTCCAGCCGCCGCCATGCAAGGTCAGAGCACGCGCCCTTCGAAACGGCTCGCGCCCGGAAGTTCCAACACCAGCTCATCGCCCACGTTCAGCGGGCCGACACCGGCCGGGGTGCCGGTGAGAATGACGTCGCCCGGCTGCAAGGAGAAATGCCCGGCGATGTGCTGGATGATCGGCACGATCGGGTTGAGCATCATCGCGCTGCTGCCGTCCTGGCGTACTTCGCCGTTGATGGTCAGGCGGATACCAATGTCTGCCAGGTTCTCGAAAGTACTGGCCGACACGAACGGCGGCAGCACGCAGGCGCCATCGAAGCTCTTGGCCAGCTCCCAAGGCAGGCCCTTTTCCTTCAGCTTCGCCTGCACCTCGCGCAGGGTGAGGTCGAGCGCCGGCGCGTAGCCGGAAATGGCGTCGAGCACCTCTTCCTCGGACGGTGCGGTGGACAGCGGCTTGCCCAGCAGCACGGCAATTTCCGCTTCGTAGTGCACCGAGCCACGCTCGGTCGGGATCTTGAAGCCGCCTTCCAGGGGCACCACGCAGCTACCGGGCTTGATGAACAGCAGCGGCTCGCTGGGGATGGGGTTGTCCAATTCCTTGGCATGCTCGGCGTAGTTGCGGCCGATGCACACCACCTTGCCCAGCGGGTAATGGATGCGAGTGCCGTCTACGTACTGGTGCTGGTAACTCATGGCCGACTCCTGTGAACACTGCTTTTTATTCGGGAGCGAAGATCTTACCCGGATTCATGATGCCGTTCGGGTCGAACACGGCCTTGATCGCCTTCATGCAGGCGATTTCATCCGCCGAGCGGCTATAGCCGAGGTAGTCGCGCTTGGTCATGCCCACGCCGTGCTCGGCGGAGATCGAGCCGTTGTAGCGCTCGACGATCTCGAACACCCACTTGTTGACCTTGGTGCAGGAGGCGAAGAACTCATCCTTGGTCATGTGGTCGGGCTTGAGGATGTTCAGGTGCAGGTTGCCGTCGCCGATGTGGCCGTACCAGATCACTTCGTAATCTGGGTAGTGTTCGCCGACGATGGCGTCGATTTCGCGCAGGAACGCCGGCACTTTCGACACGGTGACCGAAATGTCGTTCTTGTAGGGCGTCCAGTGGGAGATGGTCTCGGACAGATACTCGCGCAGCTTCCACAGGTTCTTCAGCTGGGTTTCGCTCTGGCTCATCACCCCGTCCAGCACCCAGCCCTGCTCGACGCAGTGCTCGAAGGTGGCCAGCGCTTCGTTGGCCACCTCCTCGGTGCTGGCCTCGAACTCCAGCAGCGCATAGAACGGGCAATCCGTCTCGAACGGTGCCGGTACATCGCCACGGGCGAGGATCTTGGCCAGGCCCTTGTCGGAGAAGAACTCGAAGGCAGTCAGGTCGAGCTTGCCCTGGAAGGCGTGCAGCACCGGCATGATCGAGTCGAAGTCCGGCGTGCCCAGCACCATCGCGGTAAGGTTGCGTGGCGCGCGGTCCAGGCGCATGGTCGCCTCGACCACGAAGCCCAGCGTGCCCTCCGCGCCGATGAACAGCTGGCGCAAGTCGTAGCCGGTGGCGTTCTTGATCAGGTCCTTGTTCAGCTCCAGCAACTCGCCCTTGCCGGTGACCACTTTCAGCCCGGCCACCCAGTTACGGGTCATGCCGTAGCGAATCACCTTGATCCCGCCGGCATTGGTGCCGATATTGCCGCCAATCTGGCTTGAGCCGCTGGAAGCGAAATCCACGGGGTAGTACAAGCCCTGGTCTTCGGCGAACTGCTGAAGCTGGCGGGTGATCACGCCTGGCTGGCAGACCACGGTGCGGTCGAACTCATTGAAACCGAGGACCTGGTTCATAGAGTCGAAGGCCACCACCACCTCGCCGTGGGCGGCGACCGCGCCTCCCGACAGCCCGGTGCGCCCACCGGACGGCACCAGGGCGACCTTGTGCCGGTTCGCCCAAAGCACGACGGCCTGGACCTGCTCGATGGACTTGGGGAAGACAATGGCGCTGGGCGCGGGCGGGTAGTGCTTGGTCCAGTCCTTGCCATACGCCTCGAGCGAGGCGGGGTCGGTAAGGACCTTGCCAGGGTCGACCAGGGTCATCAGCTCATCAATTACCGCAGACTGGGTCATCGCAGGAACTCTCGACTTATTCATAGTCACCCTGAGCACGCTTCACCTGTCGGGATAAGCTCAGATCAGGTCGCGTATGCTAGCATAGCCCTCCCGCTGTCCGTGCTAAGGCCGACGCCGCGCCGCTTCACCCTCCTCGCCATTTTTCTCCGGGATACAGGTTTAAGCAGATGAGCAAGACGTCTCTCGACAAGAGCAAGATCAGGTTCCTTCTTCTTGAAGGCGTCCACCAGAATGCGGTGGATATCCTCAAGGCCGCCGGGTACAGCAACATCGAGTACCTCACCGGCTCGCTGCCGGACGCCGAGCTGAAGGAAAAGATCGCCGATGCCCACTTCATTGGCATCCGCTCGCGCACCCAGCTGACCGAAGAGGTCTTCGACTGTGCGAAGAAACTGGTCGCGGTCGGCTGCTTCTGCATCGGCACCAACCAGGTCGACCTGAACGCGGCCCGCGAGCGCGGCATCGCGGTGTTCAACGCACCGTACTCCAACACCCGTTCGGTCGCTGAACTGGTGCTGGCCGAAGCCATCCTGCTGCTGCGCGGCATCCCCGAGAAAAACGCCTCCTGCCACCGTGGCGGCTGGATCAAGAGCGCGGCCAACTCCTTCGAGATCCGTGGCAAGAAGCTGGGCATCGTCGGCTACGGCTCGATCGGCACGCAGCTTTCGGTGCTGGCCGAAGGCCTGGGCATGCAGGTGTATTTCTACGACCCGCTGACCAAGCTGCCGCTGGGCAACGCCACCCAGGTCACCAGCCTGCACGAACTGCTGGGCCTGGCCGACATCGTCTCGCTGCACGTGCCTGAGCTGCCGTCCACCCAGTGGATGATTGGCGAGAAGGAAATCCGCGCGATGAAGAAGGGCTCGATCCTGATCAACGCCGCCCGTGGCACCGTGGTCGAGCTGGACCACCTGGCCGCCGCGATCAAGGACAAACACCTGATCGGCGCCGCCATCGACGTGTTCCCGGTGGAGCCGCGCTCCAACGACGACGAGTTCGAAAGCCCGCTGCGTGGCCTGGACAACGTGATCCTCACCCCACACATCGGTGGTTCCACCGCCGAGGCCCAGGCCAACATCGGCCTGGAAGTGGCCGAGAAGCTGGTCAAGTACAGCGACAACGGTACTTCCGTATCGTCGGTCAACTTCCCGGAAGTGGCCCTGCCGGCCCACCCAGGCAAGCACCGCCTGCTGCACATCCACGAAAACATCCCGGGCGTGCTCAGCGAGATCAACAAGGTGTTCGCCGAGAACGGTATCAACATCTCCGGTCAGTTCCTGCAGACCGACGAGAAAGTCGGTTACGTGGTGATCGACGTCGACGCCGAGTACTCGGACCTGGCCCAGGAGAAACTGCAGCACGTGAAGGGCACCATCCGCTCGCGCGTACTGTTCTGAGTTTCACGGCGGCATGAAAAAGGGAGGCCCTGGTGGCCTCCCTTTTTTTTGCGCCCCTGTTTCACCTGTAGGAGCCAGCCTTGCTGGCGAAACAGGCGACGCGGTTGCAGGCGCAAGGCGTTGCCTTGCGTTCACCAGCAAGGCTGGCTCCTACACGTTTACTTCACCTCTACTGTGATCTTCTTCGACTCGACGCTCGGCTTGAACGGCACGTGGTACTGGTCACCCAGCACCAACTGCAGGGTGTGCTTGCCCGGCGTCAGGGTGATGGTCGCCTCGGTCTGCGCCTTACCAAAATGCAGCACCTGCGGGCCGGCCGGCAGTGGCGCGTTGTTTTCCGGCATCAGGCTGGTTGGTAGCGGCATGTCGGCGGCCGGCGCCTTGTCGACATCCACCAGCAGGTGGTGATGGCCGGTATGCGGGGTCTGGTCGCCCGCAGGCTTCAGGCCCATGCCCTCGATGCCGAACTTGACGGTGAAGGTCTTGGCGACCGTGGCGCCGTCGGCGGGGGAAACGATGAAGACCTTGGCGCCTTCCGGTGGCTGCTGGCTCTTCAGGGCATCCGCGGCACTGGCGAACACCGACGCCCCCATCAGCAGACCGGCGACGACAGCACGCGACATTAGGCTTTTCATTCACTTCTCCTGTGATTCACTTCAATTGACCGCTATCACTTAAACGAAGCAAGGCGGTACTTCACCATAGTCCACCCACACCGGAAGAGGTTCAAAAACAGGCGCGGAAATATTTCAGGGCCGCGTCAAACATTGATCGGGTCTTGAGGTCTGAGGCTGCGCTCGACCGAGGCAGGTAATAAGTCCCGGCGAATGGAAATCTTCTGCCGAACAAGAAAGGGGCATTCATGCGTTTGACCATTGGCGTGCTGCTGGCAGCACTGTTCACTCCACTGGCCCAGGCCGAACTGATCGATGAAATCAACGACCGAGGGGAGTTGCGCATTGCCGTGCAGAGCGACTCCGCGCCCTATGCTTTCAAGCAGGACGAACACCTGACGGGTTTCGATATCGAGCTTGGCCAGGCATTGGCCAGGGAACTGGACCTGCGTGCCGAGTTCATCGAGACACCGGCCGCGGAAGCACTGGCGGGGGTGGAGAGTGGCAAGTTCGACATCACGGTCGACAAGCCCGATGCGCAAGACAAACTCGCCCCCGCGCTGAGCGCCAGCCAACCGTTTGGCGACCAGCACCTGGTGATTCCATTCCAGAAGGACAACCCGGCGTTCGAGAGCGCGGTGAACAACGCCTTGCAGCGGCTCAAGGACAATGGGCGCCTGACCGAGCTGGAAAAGAAGTGGCTCCAGCAGTAACCACGCCACCGATCCCATAGGAGCCAGCCTTGCTGGCGAACAGCCCTGAAAACGATGTGGAGCCGTTCGCCAGCAAGGCTGGCTCCTACAGGTCGGCGTGGCTCAGGGCTTGCTCGGCCTGGTCCAGCTCCAGCTCGCTGAACACCAGCACCCCTTCACGACGCAACAAGGCTGTCGTGACCCCTTCCCCCGCCACCTTGACACCCGTGAAGCTGCCGTCGTATGTCAAACGATTACCACACGAAGGGCTACCGGACTTGAGCACCGCCACCGTGATGCCATGCCGCCGCACCAGGGCCAGCGCCTGCCTGGCACCTACGAGAAACGCCTCGCTGACATCCTCGCCCGCCACCGTCACGACCTGCGCCTGCCCGTCCAGCACGGCACCACCCTGCCCGCCCGGAATCTCCGCAGGCGGGCGTGGGGTCGGCAGGCCACCGGCCACCTCCGGGCACAACGGCACCACCCGGCCTTCGGCCTGCCAGCGCTGCAACAGGTCGGGATGGCCACTGGCACGCCCGTCGTAGCGCACCGGCTGCCCCAGCAGGCAGGCGCTGACCAGGACCTTAGAAGGGATCGTTGCCACGGCGCCGGAACCAGCCCGTCAGCGACAGGCGCTCACGCCCGGCCGGAAGGACTTCGTGGGGGATGTCGCCCGACAGGAACACCACCAGGGTGCCCGCCAGCGGCGGCACGTCATGCTCGACGTCCCCCTGCAGGAACATGCGCAACTGGCCACCGTCGTCGGGCTGCCAGCCTTCATTGAGATAGAACACAGCCGAAACGGCACGCCGGTCGTCGTCGCGGAAGCGGTCCAGATGACGTCGATAGAAGGCGCCCGGCGGATACAGGGCGAAATGGCACTCGAAGTCCTCGAGCCCCAGGTACAACCCCTGGTTGATGGCCTGGCGCAGGCTGTCCATGGCCCCCAGATAGTGGTCGCAGGCCTCGGAGTCGCCTGGGTCGATCCACTGGATCTGGTCGCCGCGAATGGCCTCGCGCACTTCCTGCGCGGCACCGCGCCCGACACCGGCCGGGTTGAGTTCGCCTTCGGCGTGACGGCGCCGGCATTCGAGCGCCAACGCACGTGCCAGTTCGTCGGGCAAAAAGAGCGACTGCTGCGACCAGCCACGGGTGGCCAGGTCATCGACGATCGCCGACAGCATCGGATGTTCAGGAGGAATGTGCATGGCGCATCATAGCCATTCGGCATGCGCTCGCACAGCGCCACTTGGTCGAGAACTGCCGTTGGCGTCTCGACAAAGCCCCGCCGTGCCACGGACAATAGCGGCCTGCCGACAGGAGTCCTGAATGCGCCGTTTGTTTTCCCTGCTTCTGCTGATGATCTGCACCATGCCTGTCTGGGCAGACAGCCTCGATCAACTGTACAAGGCCGCCGGCTGGCCCGACCAGCGCGCCCATTTCAACGATGCCGTGAGCGCCGCCCAGCAGCGCTACCGCAACAGCCTGCCGCCTGCGGTTTACCAGGCGCTGGTCACCAACAGCAACCAGCGCTTCCAGGCCCAGGCCATGGATCGCCGCGCCCTGGCGCAGCTGCGCACGAACTTGCAGAACGCCACGCCGGCGCTGAACTTCTTCCAGTCGCCGCTGGGGCGCAAGGTGGTGGCCGCCGAGCTGCTGGCCACGCGCAAGGACCAGCTGGCCAAGAACGCCAAGGGCCTGCCCAAGATGCAGGTCAGCGACAACCGCCTGCTGATCGTCGGCCACCTGGCCCAGGCCCTGCCGGCCCGTGAGGCCGGCGCCGAGGTCAGCCTGGCGATCGCCGGGGTGGCGGCGGACAGCCTCAGCTCGATGATCCCCGGCCTGTTCGGTGGCGGTCAGGCCCAGAACCTGCTCGATGGCCAGCGCCAACGCCTGATGAACCAGGTCGGCGAAGACCTCAACAACACCCTGCTGTATGTCTACCGTGACCTGTCGGACACCGAGCTGGAAGAGTTCGCCACCTTCGCTGAATCACCGCAAGGCCAGGCCTACTACAAGGCCGCCGTGGCCGCCGTGCGCGCCGCGCTGGCGGTCGGCCAGAACGCCGCGGACCTGAACTGATCAGCCCAGGCGCTGGCCGATGAAGTCGAAATAGCGCTGGCGGATGCCCGGCAGCTCGTTGGCCAGGTGATGCCGCGCCTCAGGCAGCATGAGGATCTGCGGCTCGCTGAACTTGGCCTTGAGCACCTTGAGGTTGTAGGGCCAGTCCACGGTACCGTCCGCCTCCCCTTGCACGATCAACAGCCGCCGCGTGCTGCGCGGCGCCGCCTCGATACGCCTGACCCATTTCAACAGCGCGCCGACCCAGGCGGTGGGCAAACGGCGCGGTTGCAGTGGGTCGGCTTCCAGGAACGGCAGGAATGCCGGGTCGTTGGTGTTCTCGCTGAAGCGCCGCTCGATGCCGTTGACGAAGTGGCGCAGCACGCAATAGCTGAGCTTCGACCAATGCCAGGCGCGTGGGCGCACCAGCGGCGCCAGCAAAATCACCTCGCCGTCGGCCGGGCTGCGGCCGCCGCAGTGCAGCAGGTGATCGACCACGATCGCACCGCCGGTGCTCTGCCCGCACAGGTGCCACGGGCGTGGCAGGTCGAGCCGGCGCGCCTGTTCGAACAAGGCATCCAGCGTCTGCTGATAAATGTCGAAGTCTTCGATGCTGGCCCGCTCGCCGCTGGACAGCCCGTGCCCGGGCAGGTCGCAGCTGATCACCGCATAGTGCTGCCCGAGCGCCCAGTCGATCACATGCCGATACAAGCCCATGTGGTCGTAGTAGCCATGCAGCAGGAACAGGGTCGCCACCGGTTGCTCCGGCAACCAGACCTGGCCGACCAGGTCGAACCCGGCTGCCTGGAAGCGGCCAAGCCAACTGGCCACCGGCAGGTCCAGGCCATAGAAGCGCTGGTAGTCACGGCCTTGGGCCGGCAGCGCCTGGCGCTCGGTGAGGGGCGACAGGCTGGCGCGCAGCGAGTCGGGTTGGAAGGCGGCGGGCATCGGGTACATCCACACTGAAGCAAGTATTGATCTGCGATATTCAGGTCTGGGCCGCGCCATGGCAAGCTTGGCCCCTTTTCCAACGAACAACGCGACCTTGTAGGAGCGGGCTTGCCCCGCGACAGCGATGCTAGCTTCACAGCAGCCATCGCGGGGCAAGCCCGCTCCCACGCGCCGCAACAAGGCCCCTATGGCGAAGCGATTTCTCACACCCCTTGCACTGCTACTCTGCGCCGCCGCACTGTGGTGGGCCTACGACAGTTTCCAGAGCCGCTACCTGCGCCCCTTCGACAACCAGGCGACCTTCTTCGATGGCAGCCAGTTGCAGCTGCCGCCCGAACTGGCCGGCCCCGGCCCGATCCGCGTGGTGCACTTCTGGGACCCGGCCTGCCCGTGCAACGTCGGCAACCAGCAGCACCTGGGCGAGCTGGTCGCGCAGTTCGCCCCACGGGGCGTGAGCTTCCACGTCGTGCAAAAGCCCGGCAGCCACGGCCAGTTGCCCGACAACCTCGCCGCCCTGAAACCACTGGCCAGCCTGCCCGGCAGCGAACGACTACCCGCCACGCCCGCCGTGGCAATCTGGGACCACGAGGGCAACCTGGCCTACTTCGGCCCCTACAGCGAAGGCGCGGTGTGCAACTCGAGCAACAGCTTCATCGAGCCGATCCTCAAGGCACTGGAGCAAGGGCGCCGGGTGCAGGCCTCCAACACCCTCGCGGTGGGCTGCTATTGCCCCTGGGCCGGCTGACGCACCCGCGCCGGGTTGCCCACCACCACTGCCCCCGCCGGCACATCGCGAGTCACCACGCTGCCGGCACCGACCACGGCGTTATCGCCGATGGTCACGCCGGGCAGGATGATCGCCCCGCCACCGATCCACACGTTGTCGCCGATGCTCACCGGCCGGCCACTCTCAAGACCTGTGCGCCGCAGCTCAGGGTCCAGCGGGTGGTCGGCGGTGTAGATCTGCACCGCCGGGCCGATCTGGCAGTCGGCGCCGATGCGCACCGGCAGCACATCGAGGATCACGCAATTGAAGTTCATGAAACTGTTGGCGCCGATGCTGATGTTGTAGCCGTAGTCGCAGTAGAACGGCGGGCGGATCACCGCGCCGTCGCCGACCTGGCCGAAATGCTCGAGCAACAGGCCATGGCGCGCGTCGTTGAGCAGCTCGACGCTGCTGTTGTAGCGGTGCATCCAGTGCTTGTTGGCGATCTGCTCGGCCTGCAGCTCGGGGCAACCGGCGTGGTAGAGCTCACCGGCCAACATCTTCTGTTTTTCGCTGAGGGACATGGAAACTCCTTTCAGGGACTATGCTCAGTTCGCGAATCCGCCGATGATCGGACCATATTTTTCGCTGGCGTGCACAAGGAGTTTCGATGAAGCGCAGCCTGACCCTGCTGGCGGTGGTGATCGCCGTGGCCGCCGCTGGCACCGGTTACTGGTACGTGCAGGGCAAGCAGCCCCAGCGCGAGGGCGAGGTGGCCGTCAGCGGCTTGCAGGCGCCGGTCAGCGCGCGCTACGACGCCCGCGGCGTGCCGCACTTGCAGGCACAGAACGAACAGGACCTGTACCGCGCCCTGGGCTACGTGCACGCCCAGGACCGCTTGTTCCAGATGGAGATCATGCGCCGCCTGGCCCGGGGCGAGCTGGCCGAGGTGCTGGGCGAGAAGCTGGTACCCACCGACACCCTGTTCCGCAGCCTGCGCATCCGTGACCAGGCCGCGTTGATGGTACAGCGCCTGGACCACCAGTCACCCGCCTGGCAGGCCCTGCAGGCGTACCTCGACGGCGTCAACCAATGGCAGGCGACGCACCCCAGGCCCATGGAGTTCGACGTGCTCGGCATCCCGAAGCGCCCGTTCACCGCCGAAGACACCCTGAGCATCGCTGGCTACATGGCCTACAGCTTCGCGGCAGCGTTTCGCACTGACCCGGCGTTGACGTACATCCGCGACCAGCTCGGCCCCGAGTACCTGAAGATCTTCGACCTCGACTGGAAGCCCGACGGCGCCGTCGCCACCCCGCTGGCCGCCGCCGACTGGCGCAGCCTCGAGCAACTGGCACGGCTGAGCCACGATGCCCTTGGCGATGTCGGCATCCCGCAGTTCGAGGGCAGCAATGCCTGGGCCGTGGCCGGTAGCCACACCCGCAGCGGCCGGCCGCTGCTGGCCGGCGACCCGCATATCAGCTTCGCAGTGCCGGCGGTGTGGTACGAAGCTGAACTGTCGGCGCCGAGCTTCAACCTGTATGGCTATTTCCAGGCCCTCAACCCGTTCGCCCTGCTCGGTCACAGCCGCGATTTCGGCTGGAGCCTGACCATGTTCCAGAACGACGACGTCGACCTGATCGCGGAAAAGACCAACCCGGCAGATTCAAATCAGGTGATGGTCGATGGCCGCTGGCAAGCGCTGGAGAAGACCGAGCAGCAGATCGCGGTCAAGGGCCAGGCGCCGGTGACCATCACCCTGCGCCGCTCGCCCCACGGCCCGATCGTCAACAGTGTGCTGGGTGACACGGCCGGCCCGGCGCCGATCGCCATGTGGTGGGCGTTCCTCGAAACCGACAACCCTTTGCTCGAAGGCTTCTATCAAGTCAACCGCGCCGACACCCTGGAAAAGATGCGCGAGGCGGCCACCAAGATCCAGGCCCCGGGGCTCAACCTGGTGTGGGCCAACGCCCGTGGCGATATCGGCTGGTGGGCGGCGGCGCGCCTGCCGATCCGCCCGGACGGGGTCAACCCGGCATTCATCCTCGACGGCAGCAGCGGCCAGGCCGCCAAGCCAGGCTTCTACCCCTTCAGCGTCAACCCGCAGCAGGAGAACCCGGCCAGCGGCTATATCGTCTCGGCCAACTACCAGCCACCGGCCTCGATAGCGATACCCGGTTACTACAACCTGGCCGATCGGGGTCGCCAGCTCGATCGCCAGCTGAGCACCCCGGACATCAAGTGGGACATCCAGAACAGCCAGGCCCTGCAGCTCGACACCAGCAGCGACTACGGCCCACGTACCCTGGCACCACTGCTGGGCACCCTGCGCACGGTTGCCAGCGGTGACGAAGAGAAGGAACTGGTGGAACAACTGGCCGCCTGGCGCGGCGACTACCCGCTGGACTCCACCAGCGCCACGCTGTTCAACCAGTTCCTCTACGAGCTGGCCTTCGCCGCGTTGCACGATGAACTGGGCGACACCTGGTTCCCGGTGTTGATCAGCACCCGCGCCATCGATGCCGCCCTGCCGCGCCTGGCTGCCGATGCGGATTCGCCCTGGTGGAACACCCGTGGCGGCAACGAGCACACCGACCGTACCGCCATCGTGCGCCAGGCCTGGCAACGCAGCCTGAAGCACCTGCGCGAGACGCTTGGCAAGGACCCGGCCAGCTGGCAGTGGGGCAAGGCCCACACCCTCACCCACAACCATCCGCTGGGGATGAAGAAGCCGTTGAACCTGCTGTTCAATGTCGGCCCGTTCGCCGCGCCGGGCACCCATGAAGTGCCGAACAACCTTTCGGCGAAGATCGGCCCGGCGCCCTGGCCGGTCACCTATGGGCCTTCGACCCGGCGGGTGGTCGATTTCGGCGACCCGGGGGCGGCACTGACCATCAACCCGGTCGGGCAGAGTGGCGTGCTGTTCGACAGCCACTACAAGGACCAGGCCGAGGATTACATCGAAGGGCGCTATCACAAGACGCGGATGGGGGTGATTCCGGCGCAGAGCACCTTGCGTCTGGTGCCCGGCAAATAACGCCCACCACGTCACGCGATCCCTGTAGGAGCGGCTTCAGCCGCGATCACCCGCACAACGGGTGCCATGCACCGTGGTGCCCGCATCGCGGCTAAAGCCGCTCCTACAGGGGGGCATGGCTCAACCCTGCCACTTGCCGCCTTCGACGATCACGCTCTCCGGCTTGGTGTCATCGCTGAGCTCTTTACGCACGTACTGGTCGTACAGCTTGAGCAGGAACTTCTCCTCGCCCAGCTTGGCCAGCTCGGCGTTCACCCAGTCGCGCAGCTCGGTGTTGCCCTTCTTCACCGCCGGTGCAATCGGTGCCTCGTCACCCAGCAACTGCGGCAATACACGATAACCCGGGTTCTGCTTGGCCCAGCTGAACAGGATCAGGTTGTCCTGGGCATAGGCCTCGCCACGGCCGCTGGCCAGGGCGGCCAGGGACTCGGTGTTCTTCTCGAACTTCAGCAGCTTCCAGTCCGGGTGGTTCTTGGTCAGCCAGATATCGGCGGTGGTGCCGGTGGTGACGATGATGGTCTTGTCGGCCAGGTCGTCGAGCTTCTGCACCGGGCTGCCATCGGCGACGATGGCCTGCACCGCCACGCGCAGGTTGGGGTTGGTGAAATCCACCGCCTCTTTGCGCTCGGGGGTGACGGTCATGTTGGCGAGGATCAGGTCGACCTTGTCGCTCTGCAGGAACGGAATGCGGCTGGCGGGCTCGACAGCGACGAACTCGACCTTGTTCTCGTCGCCCAGCAGCTCCTTGGCAAAGCGCCGGCCGATATCGGTGTCGAAGCCCACGTAGCGGCCGCTTTCATCGACGAAACCGAACGGCGGCTTGTCGGTGAACACCCCCACGATCAGCTTGTCGCGGGCCTTGATGGTTTCCAGGTAGCTGGTGGCCGGCGAGGCGGCGGCGGGCTTGGCCGCGTCCTCGGACTTGTTGCAGCCGGCCAGCAGGGCCAGGCCAAGCAGTGGAGCGAGCAGTTTGGCGAACGGTGCGGTCTTCATGACAGTTCCTTGTGCAGTGACTTGGGCAGGCTTTCGACGAACGAGAATTTCTCCAGGAACTGCTGCGCGCGTGCGCTCTGCGGTTGGGTGAAGAAGCGCTCGGGGTCATTCTGTTCAAGGATCCTGCCGGCCTCCATGAACACGATGCGGTCGGCCACCGCGCGGGCGAAGGCCATTTCGTGGGTGACGATGAGCAGGGTCATGCCGTCGCGGGCCAGGCCCTGGATCACCTGCAGCACCTCCTTGACCATCTCCGGGTCTAGGGCCGCGGTGACTTCGTCGAACAGCATCACCTGGGGGTTCATGCACAGCGAGCGGACGATGGCGATGCGCTGCTGCTGGCCACCGGAGAGCTGCCGGGGGAAGGCGTCGCGCTTGTCCAGCAGCCCGACCCGGGCCAGCAGCGCCTCGGCCTGGGCCTGGGCTTCGCGGCGCTCGCGCTTCTGCACCTTGAGCGGGCCCAGCAGCAGGTTGTCGAGCACGCTCATGTGGCCGAACAGGTGGTAGCTCTGGAACACCATGCCGACCCGCTGGCGCACCTGGCGCCAGTCGGTGCCCGGGTCGAGCAGTTCCTGGCCGTCGAGGCGCAGGCTGCCGCCCTGGGCCTCCTCCAGCCCGTTCAGGCAGCGCAATAGCGTGCTCTTGCCGCAGCCGCTGGGGCCGAGGATCACCACCACTTCACCGGCCCGCACTTGCAGGTCGACATCCTTGAGCACCTGGTGCTCGCCGAAGAATTTGTTGAAACCCTGGAATTCGATCAATGCGTTCATGGCTGGGCCCAGCGGCGTTCCAGCACGCGCGAGGCGGCGGAAAGCGGATAGCAGACGAGGAAGAAGAACAGGAACAGGGCGCCGTAGATCAGCACCGATTCGTAGGTGCGCTCGATGATCTGCTGGCCGACCTTGATGACGTCGACCACACCGATCAGCACCGCCAGCGAGCTGGTCTTGATAATGCGCGTGTAGATGTTGATGGTCGGCGGGGTCATGCGCTTGAGTGCCTGGGGTAGCAGCACATAGCCGTACAGCTGCCAGCCGCCCAGGCCGATCGACAGCCCGGCCTCGCGCTGCCCACGGGGTAGCGATTGCAGGGCGCCGCGCACCACCTCGCCCACCTCGCTGGCGCCCCACAGGCCAAGCACCAGCACTGCGCACCAGAAACTGGGGATGCTCAAGCCAAAGAAGATCGGCAGCCCGAAGAACACCAGGTACAGCCAGACCAGCACCGGAATCGCCCGGAACAGCTCCAGGTATACCTGCAACAGGAGGTTCAACGCCCGATTGCCGAGGGTGGCCAGCACGCCGTAGAGCACGCCGCCCAAGGTGGCGAACAGGATGCCGAGCGCCGAGATCGCCAGGGTCTGCGCCGCGCCTGCAGCCAGTTGCGGCAGCGATACCAGCAACAGATCAATGCCCGAACTGGCCATGTTGCAGCCTCCTTTCCAGGTAGCGCAGCAGCAGCGACAGCGGCAGGAAGATCAGCACGCAGAGCAGGGTCAGTACCGCGAGCATCTCGTAGGTCTTGTAGTACAGGGCGATGTAGTTCTTGGTGGTGTAGAGGATCTCTGGCACCGCCACCGCCGAAACCACGGTGGTTTCCTTGAGCAGGAACACGAAGTTGGCGAGCAGCGCCGGCAGGCTGAGGATGCCGGCCTGGGGCAGGATCACATGGCGCAGCAACTGCCCTTCGGAGAGGCCGATGGAGCGCCCGGACTCCAGCTGTGCGCGCGGCACGGCTTCCACGCCGGCGCGCAGTACCTCGGTGAGGTAGGCGCCACCCATGAAGGTCATGGTGATGATCGCCGCGGTGAAGCCGGACACCTTCAACCCCAGGCTAGGCAGGGCGAAGTAGACGAAGAACAGCTGGATCAGCAGCGGGGTGTTGCGGGCAAGCTCCACATAGCCCTGCACCAGGCGGCGCAGGTAGGGCGTGCGAAACACCAGGATCGTTGCATTGACCAGCGCCACCAGCATCGAAGTGGCAATGGCGATCAGCCCGACCTGCAGGGTTACACCCACGGCCTTGAAGAACGCGGGCAATGTGCTAAGCATGAAGGCGGTGTCGAAGCTCATGGAACGGGCCTCGGCACGGGGGTTTGAAGGTATGGCATGGGGAGGTTCCAGCTCGGCGCGAGGGTCGCTCGACGTCCTTGTACAGAGTGATGGCGCTGTGCCGGTAAGCACGATTTGCAAACTTTAAAGGTATAAAAAAGTTTCTCTAAATATCTTTATTGCATATCGATATCACCCTTCGAGATTCTCGGAAATTTCCTTCATCACAAAGGGATCTTTCTGAATAAAGCCCTTTCAAAAGAGTTTCAGACTGCGACCTGCATGGCCCATCACACCTACAAGGACGATAACGATGAACAGCCCCTGCTCTCCCGCCTCGAATGAACAATTGCTTTGGTTGCTGGCATTGCGCCGGGCGCTGGCCAGCCAGCGCTGAGCCCACTATCGGGGTTCACACCTTCCCCTGTAGGAGCGGCCTTGTGCCGCGAAAGGGCCGCAAAGCGGCCCCGGCATTTTCTGCATCGCCACTGAAATCCCGGGGCCGCTGCGCAGCCCTTTCGCGGCACAAGGCCGCTCCTACAGGTTTGCGGTTGGGCTGCCCCAGCCAATAAAAAAACCGACGCTATTTGCGTCGGTTTCTTGTTCAGGCGTAAGTCGTGCCGCGTATCAGAACGCCGGCAGTACCGCACCCTGGTACTTCTTGGCGATGAACGCCTTCACCTCGGGGCTGGTCAGCGCCTTGGCCAGCTTCTGGATGGCCGCGCTGTCCTTGTTGTCCGGGCGGGCCACCAGGAAGTTCACGTACGGCGAGTCGCTGCCCTCGATCACCAGGGCATCCTTGGCCGGGTTCAGGCCGGCTTCCAGGGCGTAGTTGGTGTTGATCAGGTCCAGGTCGACCTGGTCCAGCACGCGCGGCAGCATGGCCGATTCCAGTTCGCGGAACTTGAGCTTCTTCGGGTTCTCGGCGATGTCTTTCGGGGTGGCCAGGGCGTTCTTCGGGTCCTTCAGGGTGATCAGGCCAGCCTTCTGCAGCAGGAGCAGTGCACGGCCGCTGTTGCTGCCTTCGTTGGGGATGGCGACGGTGGCGCCTTCCTTCAGCTCGGCCAGGCTCTTGACCTTCTTCGAGTAGCCACCGAACGGCTCGACGTGCACGCCGATCACGGTTTCCAGGTGGGTGCCCTTGCCTTCGTTGAAGTTCTTCAGGTACGGCAGGGTCTGGAAGTAGTTGGCGTCCAGGCGCTTCTGGTCGACCTGCACGTTGGGCTGGACGTAGTCGGTGAAGACCTTGATTTCCAGGTCCACGCCCTCTTTGGCCAGGGTCGGCTTGATCAGTTCGAGGATTTCGGCGTGCGGCACGGGCGTGGCGGCGACCACCAGTTTTTCAGCGGCGTTGGCGAGGCCCGTGAACGACAGGGCGGCAGCCAGGGCGGTGGTCAGCAGGGTCTTTTTCATGGTGATCCTTGTTCTATAGCTGGGCCATCGCAGATGGCGACGTCGGGTGCCCATCCGTTCGGGTGGGCGTGAAATGGACAATACCGATTATTTTTATTCCGTAACAATATCTTTTGATTAGCTGCTTATTCCAATTAGGCATTGGAGAGTTGCAGCGCGTATTAGATCGAGCGCCGCCCGCGCGGCGCATCGCGGATGAATCCGCTCCTACTCCTACATCGGTTGCAACGTACCGCACCTGTCAGGCCATGGTTGCCAGCCTTGTCGCGCCGAACTGGCCCGAAACAAACCTGTGTAGGAGCGGATTCATCCGCGATGCGCCGCGCGGGCGGCACTCGATCTCAAAAACACTGCAAGACGATCGTCTAGGACGCGCCTTCATCCAGCCGCGCCAGGGCTTCGCCCAGCAGCCGACGCAGTTCACCAAGGGTCTGCGCTTCACCGCCACGACGAAGCTGTTCCAGCTGTCGCGCCAGGCTGGCCAGGGGGCTGGTGTCCGGCAGGTCGAGGTGCTCCGGAAGGATTTCATCGCCGTCGCTGACCAACAGGGCAAAGTGGATAACGTTCTCCAGCTCGCGGGTGTTGCCTGGCCAGGCATGGGCTTCCAGCGCCTGCTGCGCCGCCTCGCTGATCAGGGGCACTGAGCGGTCCAGGCGCACGCTGTAGATGCCAACGAAGTATTCAGCCAAGGGCAAGATATCGCCAACCCGGTCGCGCAGCGCCGGCAGTTCCAGCTCGCCCTCATGCAGGTAGTGGTACAGCCGCTCGTTGAAGCGGCCGGCCCGCACCGCCTGGGCCAGGTCGATGCTCGACGCGGCGACCAGCCGCACATCCACCGCCTGGGGCTGGGTGGCGCCGACACGGGTCACTTCACGGTTTTCCAACGCCGCCAGCAGCTTGCCCTGGATCGCCAGGGGCAGGTCGGCGATCTCGTCCAGGTACAGCGTGCCGCCGTTGGCCGAACCGAACCAACCGGCTCGGCTGCTGGCTGTACCACCCTGGGTGCCGGCGCTGTAGCCGAACAGTTCGGCGTCGGCATAGGTCGGGCTGATGGCCGCGCAGTTGACCGAAACGAACAACCCACCACGATCACTGGCGCGGTGGATCTGCCGGGCCAGCAACTCCTTGCCGGTGCCCGTCTCACCGCGGATCAGCACCGGCAACGGTTGCGGCGCCAGGCGCTCGAGGGCCCGGCGCAGCGCCTGCGAGCGTTCATCGACGAACACCAGCGCCTTGGCGCGGATGCTCAGCGGGCTCTTGTCCAGCTCGGGGAAGGTCAGCAGCGGCTGGCCGAAAGGGCTGTGAAACGTCATGGAATACTCCCGCCCCGACCGCAAGCGGCCGAGGCTCAAGGCAATGCTGTGGATAAGTGCCGAATCAGGCGCGGCGCAGCGCGCGCTGGTCGATCCGCGCCTGCAGGCGGTAGAGGTAGGCGAAGCCCTGCTCCCAACGCTCATGGCCGGATTTCACGTTGATATGCCCGGCATTGGTCAGCAACCCCGCCTCGGCCCCCCAGGCACTCGCCAGGTGCAGCGCACGGGGCACGCTCACTGCCGGGTCGTTGTCGGAGCTGACCACCTGGCTGGGGAACGGCAACGCCTGCAACGGAATCGGCCCGAAGTTGCGCAGGGCCGGCGCGCAGGTCGGGCGTTCGACGTCGGCCGGCGCCACCAGCAACGCGCCACGCACCCGGCGCAGCAGCTCGGGGCTGGCATGCGCGGCCCAGTGGGCGACGGTAATGCAGCCCAGGCTGTGGGCGATGAGAATCACCGGCGAGCGTTCGGCGGCAATTGCCTGCTCCAGGGCCTGCACCCAATCGCGCCGCTGCGGGGTCAGCCAGTCGTGCTGCTCGACCCGGGCGCTGTTGGGCAGGCTGCGCTGCCAGTGACTTTGCCAATGGTTGTCTGGCGATCCTTGCCAGCCCGGCACAATCAGGTAACGAATCGACTCATTGCGCATGGGGACGCCTCCAAGGTGTTTGCGTGCTTGGGGGCCAGTATAGGGAGGGGAGCTCTAACGTAAAGGAATAAGAAGCTATTTATTAATAACCAAAGTAAAGATCGCTTTACATGCCGGGGCTCGTGGAACCAGATCTTTTACGGCTGCATCTTGATAGCAATCCAAAGGATTTCGCTCGCCTAGACCGGGTGAAGCCCCGCTCGGTACGGTCGGTGTGGCGGGTGACCAGGTGATTGCGGTACTGGTAATACCCGACGGCGCCTTTTTCTTCCTGGGCGGTGGTGAGTTTGCCCACGCCTGCGTGTCACCCTTCATGCTGCTAGGGTAGGCATCAATGCAATGGGTTCTGCTATTCAAAACGCCCGTCAATCCTTCATCACCTTAACCCACCCACATGCAACTCTTCGAACACAACATCATCATCCAAATCGGAGAAACTATTGAAGTCGTCAATATCATCCGGCATGCTGTAGTAAATCAGATAATTTCTATCGACAATCAAGTAACCATCCATCAGTTCTTGCCTTCTGGACACACGCTTCAACTCCCCAGCCGTTATACCCGGATAAAAACGCCTATCAAATCTTCCTTTATAGGGAGGTTTACACCGCAACGCGGTTATTTTTCCGTCGTCCTTGGCGGAAAATGAAATTGCCCCTCCAGCTATCTCATAGCATACGTACCTGACACCAAAATTTTCAAACTCGAAGATCTCCACATCAAAGATATCGGCGACACGATAAAAAATATCTTCAGCACAATCGCCCAAGGAAATCCCACCGATCGACCTGCCAGGAACGATATCGGAATCAAAACGAACAATAGTATTATTTATCATTGCCCACTCCATGGTTTCATGAGTACGTCACCTGCGTAGACAGGAGCGTTTTATTCTGCCGTGGCGCTCAAAACCACCAAGACCTATGCGACCCTACACCAAATCATCTGGGTGGATTGCTCGGCAATAGTCGCCACCTTGGGTTTTCCATACATTCCTTGTAACGGCTTAATAATTTGTCCCGACATAACGTTCAATGTCACGCCCCCGGCGGACCTTAACACCCCAAGAAATCCGAAACATTGACAGATAATTCATCAACACAAAAGCCTATGGCATCAGACAACCGTTCAAAATCTTTGCGCAAATACACTATATAGAGATCAGTAGCATCCTCATATTTATCTAAATAATGATCAAAACCCACGCCAAACCCAACACCAGACTTCCTAAGGAAAAGCTCTTTCTTTATCAACTCTCCCTCCTCCACATATTCTACATTGATCCAAATGCACCCCTTACATTCAAGACGAGCATTGATTTTTCTCAAATCACTGGCCTCGACCATAAACTCTTCCATTCCAGCATCCATTCCAGAGAGGACTATAAAAATTTAAATACATCTACCATCACTCCCATGCTAGAAACCTCAGAAACAAGATCATTAACCAGGCGAAAGAAAGCAGATTAATTTTTTCCACTCCCCCCAGCGGGCAGAATCATAGTAAAAATATACCCACCCCTCTTTTCTACTTTCCCCTAAACCACCCACGCTTAGCTGGAAACTCAACTCCCCACATAGCCGATAAAATATTCTACTAGTATTTCATCCACCAGCCTGTAGTTTTCACCGCCACATTCAAGAAACTCCATGAACCAGCTCAGCTTCTCTGACATCATCTCTTGATCATCAGACTCATCAATACTAAGCAGCAGCATGGCCAAGCGGGCGCTCAATGCATTTTTGCTATAGAGATCTCTTGCGTCTGAAATCTGTCCTCTCCATTTTTCGGCCAGCTCTTTACACTCCAGCTGTCCGGTTTTACATAAGACATAACCATCAGCCAGGTCCATTGGGTTCGGCAGCACCCCAGGAAATTCATAACCAATTGCCCTGAGGGCTTTGAGCATAAAGTCCCTCAGTAAGATATTTGCCTCTCGGCCATCTTCAGGCCATATGATCTCACCGTACGCAAAGCTCACGCCCATCCCACTCCTAAATTTTTCATTACATCACGAGCGCTTCTGCAGGCTGGCTTGTGAGTGCTCGCTAGACGCGCCGCGTGAGCGGCGCTCGATCTGATAGGCGCTGAAGATTTTGTGGCAGGCCCTCTCGCCCACAACGCCGATCAAAAATGAATCCCCAGCCCCCCACGAACCACCAAAAAATCAGATTAAACCCCTTCCTTGTAGTCCATTTCCCAAACATACTCCCGCCGCCTTTTTTCCGTTGCGGCTGCTCAGGGAGCGCTCTAGTCTCGGCGAGTCGTTGCATATCAACGACACAGCTTTGACAGGCTGCGACGAAAAATCGTGTACGGCTCGCCCTCTATGGCGGCTGTGCGTGCGGGCACGCTTGCGTGCGCCGGAATTTTACGATTTTCGCCGGTCTGTCAACCCACGCACAGCTGCCGCCCTCTGTTTGACAGCAGACAGGTGGCCGCACCGGAAAGGAAAATCGTTATGCTGAAGATCGTCCCCGACCCACCCCATCACCACCACTCCCTCGAAGACACCCTCATCCAGGCCACCGAGTACGCCTTGTGCGCCTTGACCGTGGCCCATCAGGCGGTACTGGCCCAGCCCAAGTCCCCCGCCACGATCCTGATGATGGCGTCGATGCACGAAGTTGAATCGCTGCGCGTGCTGCTCGAATCG
>NZ_JAMSHW010000045.1:0-24027 GCF_023757525.1 Pseudomonas sp. MWU13-3659
TTTCGATCAGGATCCGCTGTGGCACACCGAGGTGAAGCCACAGCCGTTCGAGGCGATTGCCTGGTACCACTGCGACCACCTCGGTACGCCGATGGAGCTGACCGATGAGCAGGGCAATGTCGCTTGGGCGGGGCAGTACAAGGCCTGGGGTGAGGTACGTGAAGAGCGCTCGGCGTGGGCCAAACAGCACGGCCTGAGCAACCCGCTTCGCTTCCAGGGTCAGTACCACGACCATGAGACGGGGCTACATTACAACCGGCACCGGTACTACGAACCCATTGCTGGACGGTTTGTTAGCCAAGACCCTATCGGTTTGGCTGGTGGGCTCAACTTTTATCTTTATGCGCCGAATCCGATAGACTGGCTCGACCCACTCGGTTTGAACCGTTTCAAAAAGGGAAGCTGGGGACCCTGTAACCGAGGCACAGGGCTTACCTACACTGTTTACCAGCAAAATATCGACTGGGATATGGAACACAAAGGTAAGACAAACTTACAACGGGCCATGGAAGGTGGCGCACCTTACATGATGAAGAATGGTGTGCCGCAACAGCTTCAGCTGCACCACTCCCGTCAACAGTCGGTCGGGCCACTGTTCGAGGTAACGACAAGCACACACAGAGCTGCAAAAGGTCGAGGCCGAGAAGCCTTGCACCCACACGGAAACAAGAAAAACCCAGAATTCCCTGTTGATCGTGATGCTTTTGACATTGACCGAAGGCAGTACTGGAAAGATCGTGCAGCAGAAGCAAACAAATCGAGAACTGGAGGCTGCAGCATATGATTCCACTGGAAGTTACAAAGTACTTAAGCGGCTACAAGGGCGATATCGCCAGGGCGGATAAAAATAGAGCAGCATCGGCACTTCAACGTCTGGGAGTGGCGACAGACTCTGAGTTCGGACGCTTCTACCTTAAGTATCAAGGTAGTTTTATAAGCCCCCGGCCTGCCGCCGAACTCCTTGACATTGAAGGCCCAGACATCCCTGCAATCCCAGATCAAACTGACTATGTCTGGGACAGGTACGAGATACCGACAAACTACCTCGCACTATCTTCCGACGAAAGTGAGGGAATGTACTTGTACGAAATAAACGACGGCGCCGTTTACGATCTCGATATTTCGCACCTTAATGAGTTCATTAATGGCGAGCTACCTGCTCGCTGGAAAAGCTTTAACGAGTTTTTAACCTGGTACTTCGAATCACCAGCTTAAACTTCCGACATGAGCTTTCCCCGCACCAGACCGGAACTCACCGGTAGCCACAGCGACTGTGGCTACCGCTTATGCGCGTCAACCATTAATAAAAAACACACAAACCATCATGAACTACTGCGATCTCACCACAATCGCAGACTGAATCAGCAGGAAAATAAATCTATCCCAAATTGTGCTGACGCAGAGGTGCTTATAATCAGGCCCGTGAATGGGGATATGAGAACGGTAACCTTGTTCCCATCCGTGACATTGATTTTACTGATCATGGCCGTCCTCAAAACCACCCGTGCCCACATCAGCATAACTGGCTCCCGAACCCTACAGGGGGAACACGGCAGCACGGCCCCGCAATCCATCTGGAGATGCCATGATGCAAATGCTCTCATTTCCTATGTATAGCCCGAGTGGCTCGAAGATTTCACTTGAAGATGTGCTAGGGTTCATCCCTGACAATTCATGGAATTGGTATATTTTTGATTTTTATGGGATGGGTTGCCCTCCGCCTGGAAACTCAATGGACTCTTTTGAAGAGCACATCCGATCTTCGAGTAATGGCATTTCCATGACATGGCCTGAGCTGAGGTTTTTTGCACGTTCATTGGAGCAGGAAATAGACCTGCAACTGATTGCAGCAAAAGCTGGAACAATCCTCTATCGCGAAGAAATAGAAGATAAAAGTCTCAGTAATGTCGAAATATTTATCGAGGCGATCGACAGCTCTGAGTGGTCTATCTGGGCACGTGACACCACAATATGTCATCGCATCCGGGGTGTGGTTTAAAGACTGAAGCCGCCGGCAAGTTTCGGCTGCTGCAGAGAACTCGCATGGCGGCAAGGATTTTGCAGTTGGAAAACTTGATCGAAAAACTACAAAGCTGGTACAGCAGTCAATGCAATGATGCTTGGGAACATTCATTCGGTATTGAAATTTCCAACATTGACAACCCAGGCTGGAAAATCAAAATCACAGGTGCAAATAACAAAAGCCACCTAACTATTAACGTCGAAAGAAGCGACGCGGACTGGATAGTAATCAACGCAGACGACACAGCATTTCAAGCATATGGCGGCTCACTAAATCTACAAGAGCTTCTGGAGGCGGCGGTTAAATGGCTTGAGTGACCTTGCTTATCAGGAAGGGCGACATTTGTCGCCCTGCGTAATTTTTCTCGTACTGTCGGAACTCGCGAATTTCAGTTCCTGCTTCAGTGCCTCATACCCAGCTCCGCATCATCCATCAACGCCTTGGCCAGCGCGCTCAGGTAATACGACGCCCAGAGCAGTTGCGGCTTTTCTTCCATGATCCCGGCAATGGTCAGGTCGCGCACGCAGCCCATCAGTTCCGAGGCTTTTTCGCGGGCGTGCTGGCAGGGGACACCGGGTTCGATGCAGAACAGCGGGGCGGTCTGGCCTTCGCCCTGGTAGAACTTGGTTTTGCCGGCTGTTGTATTGGGGGGTAGTGTCGTCTGTGGTCATTGTTTTTCTCCCTGAAGTTGTCGTTGCCTGGGTGGGCCCTTTCGCCGGCAAGCCGGCTCCTACAGGTGGAGCGTGGCGTTTTTCGTAGGAGCCGGCTTGCCGGCGAACAGGGCCGGGCGCGGCCTAATGCAGCGTCTGCGGAGCCTTGGGCATCTGCACCTGGATCAACGCCGATTCAAGCAACACGCGCAACGATTCGACTTCATGCATCGACGCCATCATCAGGATCGTGGCCGTGAACCTGGGCTGGGCGTGCACGGCCTGATGGGCCACGGTCAGTGCACACAGGGCGGAACGATCTTTAGCCTGGTCATAGTCCTGTTCGTGAATGAGGACTACCACAGCCTGCTGTCAAACAAGAAGGTGGCAGCTGTACATGGGTTGACAGACCGGTGAACAAGACCAGAAACCGGCGCACACGAGGTGCCCCACGCACAGCTGCCATAACGGCATGGCCATGCGGGATGTTCAGAGCGGCCTGTGAAAGCCAGTCGCTGATTCAAGCGACCCGCCGAGACTAGAGCCGTGCCAGAACGACCGTAACGAAAAAAAGGCGGCGGGAGTATGTTTGGGAAATGGACTACAGGAAAGGGGTTAAATCTGATTTCCAGGCCAGAAAGGCAATCCCGTCCAGGATTGCCTGGCCCGATCCAGGGCATTTGCGGTGCCTATGTTCGCCGGCAAGCCGGCTCCTACAGAGAGGCCTGCAAGCGTGCTACAACGCCCCCGCCGGCTTGCTGCCCGATACCCGCCAGCGCACCTCGGTAATGCCATAGCGCTCGGCCATCGGCCGGCTCATTTTCCTGATCTTCTCGCGCCCGAACTTCGGGATGATGCCGATGCCCGCATCGCAGCTGGCCCAGTGCCAGGCCTCGGCGTTGTCCAGATGCTCCAGGCGGATGACGAAACTGCGTGGCTGGCTGTGCAGCAGGTATTCGATGACGTACAGCTGTGGACTAGGCATTGCTCGCGGCCCTCCTCTTCTCCTTGGATGACGCCTTCATTGATCATCGGTCGCCGGTAAAAATTCAAAAAATTGTCGAACAGTTTCAGGCATGCACACTCCACTGGGTGGCATCCGCCTCGATGGGCACGTCGTCGATGGCATGGATCAACCCGCTGGCCAAGGCTTCCTGCGGGTCGAGAATGCGAGGATGGGCCATCAGGTAGCGCGGCACATCCAGCACCTCGCCGGCACCCGCCGTGCGCTCGGCGACGATCTGCGCATACAGGCGCAGGTCGTAGTCCAGGCTCATGGCGTACTCCGCCATGCGCGCATGGTCCACCGAGCCGTGCAGGGTCCAGTGGAACGGATGGAACAGGAACTTGCTGCAGGCGCAGGCCGTGCGGTGCGAGCCGGCCAGGAACAGGATATTGCCCATCGACTCGACCGTGCCGAGGTTGTGGGTGTGCACCGGCACGGGCAACGACAGCAGGAAGTTGTACAGGGTGAAGCCGTAGCTGCATTCGCCGCCCATGGTGGCGATGTTCAGTTGCAGCAGGTCCGCGCCCTGCTGCAAGGCCCGCGAACAGGTGTTGATCAGGTTGCCGCAGGTCGATGAATTGATCGGGCCGGTGTAGTGGATGATGTGCCTGGCCATGCCGTTCTCCAGAGTCAGTCCTTCGCTTGGTCGTCCTCGCACGCACTGTCGGGTGCCTGCGCACCGTGCTCACCCATCCGTTGGTACTGCTTGCGCAAGGCATGCAAAGCGGCGGGGTCAAGGTCTTCGA
Organism: Pseudomonas sp. MWU13-3659; assembly: GCF_023757525.1. Lineage (NCBI taxonomy): Bacteria > Pseudomonadati > Pseudomonadota > Gammaproteobacteria > Pseudomonadales > Pseudomonadaceae > Pseudomonas > Pseudomonas sp. MWU13-3659. The sequence goes on from NZ_JAMSHW010000045.1 coordinate 4,426, forward strand.
GGTCGAGCAAGGCCTTGTGGGCGCGCTGGGTGGTGCGCAACAGCTCGTCGATCTTGATGTGCAACTCGTCGTTATCGCGGTTCTGGGTGTTCTGGATGAGGAACACCATCAGGAACGTAATGATGGTGGTCGAGGTGTTGATCACCAGTTGCCAGGTGTCGTTGAAACCGAACAGCGGCCCGCTGACGCCCCAGGCCAGGATCAGCGAAACGGCGACGGCGAAAGTCAGCGGGCGCCCGCTCCAGTTGGCCAGCCATTGGGCGAAACGGTCGAATCTCATGGTGTGCCCTCTTTCCAACCCAGCCAACGGCAGGGAGATGTAAACCCGTGCCCCGCCCTGCGGTGGAGGGGCAATGGCAGGACAAAGTTCCAACCAGCCCGTCGCCCTTGATGCCGCCCGCTGGTCTGTCGCCCTGAACCCGGCCGCCGCCCACCGGGTCGCAACCCAAGACGCCTGGAAAAATTCGGGAAGACTGCGTGAACAAACCCTTGGCAACCCCCTGCCCCATCGACGACACCCAGGTGCGACGCCTGACGGTGATGACCCTCAACGTGCACAAGGGCTTCACTCCGTTCAATCGGCGCTTCATCCTCCCCGAGCTGCGCGAGGCCGTGCGCGCCACCGGGGCCGACCTGGTGTTCCTCCAGGAAGTGCATGGCAGCCACCAGCGGCATGCCTCACGCCACCCGGGCTGGCCCGAGGCGCCGCAGTACGAGTTCCTCGCCGACAGCATGTGGCCGCAGTTCGCCTACGGCCGCAACGCGGTCTACCCCCATGGCGACCATGGCAACGCGCTGCTGTCAAAGTTTCCCATCCGCGACCATGTCAACCTGGACGTGTCGGTCCACGGCAACGAGGAGCGTGGCCTGTTGCACTGCCAGCTTGACGTGCCAGGGCATGGGCCGGTACACGCGATCTGCGTGCACCTGGGACTGCGCGAAGGCCACCGCCAGCGCCAGGTCGGCCTGCTGCTGGCGTTGCTCGACAACCTGCCGCCGGATGAGCCGGTCATCGTCGCCGGCGACTTCAACGACTGGCGTCTGAAAGCAGATGCGCGGCTGTCGGGGCATCTGCTCGAAGCGTTCGGCACGCCGGCGCGCAGCTTCCCGGCCCGCCTGCCGCTGCTGCGCCTGGACCGCATCTACCTGCGCAATGCGCGCGCCGAGGACGCCCGGGTGCTGTCCCGCTACCCGTGGTCACATTTGTCCGATCATGCCCCCCTGGTGGCGGAGGTGACCCTGTGAAGCAGGCCTGGAGCGAGGGCAACCAGGTCGAACTGCTGATCAACGGCGAGCAGTACTACCCGCGCGTGTTCGAAGCCATGGCCCAGGCGCGCCAGGAAATCCTCCTGGAAACCTTCATCATCTACGACGACAAGGTCGGCCAGGGCTTGCGCCAGGCCCTGATCGACGCCGCCCGGCGCGGGGTGCGGGTCGAGGTGGCGGTGGACGGCTACGGCACCGCGGGCCTGCCCGACGATTTCATCGCCTCGCTGACCGAAGCCGGGGTGCGTTTTCATGCGTTCGACCCGCAGCCAAAGCTGGCCGGCATGCGCACCAACCTGTTCCGCCGCCTGCACCGCAAGATCCTGGTGATCGACGGGCAACGCGCGTTCATCGGCGGCCTCAACTACAGCGCCGACCACCTTGACGACTTCGGCCCGCAGGCCAAGCAGGACTACGCCGTGGAGGTCGTCGGCCCGGTGGTGGCTCAGGTGCACGCATCCTCTTGCCGCCTGCTCGCGGCGGTGCTGGATGCCGCCAGCCGGGGCCCGCCAACCAGCATCGCAGCAGGCCCGGCCAGCGCCATGCTGGTGGAGCGCGACAACCGGCGCCATCGCAACGATATAGAGGCCTGTTACCTGCAGGTCTTCCGTGAAGCCAGGCACCGTATCGTCGTGGCCAATGCCTATTTCTTCCCCGGTTACCGGCTGCTGCGCGAACTGCGCAACGCCGCCCGGCGCGGGGTCGAGGTGACCCTGATCCTCCAGGGGCAGCCGGACATGCGTTGGGTACGCGCGCTCTCGCGGTTGCTCTACAACTACCTGTTGCGCGACGACGTGCGCATCCACGAGTACTGCCAGCGTCCGCTGCACGGCAAGGTGGCGTTGGTGGATGATGACTGGGCCACGGTGGGCTCGAGCAACCTGGACCCACTGAGCCTGTCGTTCAACCTTGAGGCCAACCTGCTGATCCGCGACCGTGCGTTCAACGAACACCTGCACCAGCACTTGAACGAACTGACCCGGGAGCACTGCAAGGCCGTGACGCTGGAGCGCATGGTCCGTGGCTACTGGTGGCGCGCACCCTTGATCTTCCTGGGCTTCCACATCACCCGCTATTTCCCGCGTATCGCCGGCTGGTTCCCGGCGCACCGGCAACGCCTGCAGTCGCTGCAAGCCGGCAGCGAGGCCCCGGCCGACTACCACGGGGGCAAGACCTGATGGCCACGCCACGCTGGAAGACCTGGGGCAAACGCCTGCTGACCGTGCTGTTCCTGGTGCTGATCCCGGTGCTGCTGTTCACCCTGGCGCGCAACCTGGACTGGAACGAAGTGCGCCAGTCGCTGCTGGCCTACCGGCCCTCGACCCTGGCCCTGGGGTGGCTGCTGGCACTGTGCAGCTACCTGGTGTTCGCCAGCTACGACCTGCGGCCCGCGCCTACACCGGCCACCGCTTGCCGGCGCGCCAGGTACTGCCGGTGGCCTTCGTCTGCTACGCGTTCAACCTCAACTTCACCACCTGGGTTGGCGGCGTGGCCCTGCGTTATCGCTTGTACGGCAGGCTGGGCCTGGATACCGCAACCATCACCCGCATCCTCACCCTGGGCCTGTTGACGAACTGGGTGGGCTACCTGCTGCTGGCCGGTACGGTGTTCACCTCAGGCTGGGTGAAGTTGCCGGAAGGCTGGGCAGTAGGTGCAGGCGGCCTGCGCCTGATCGGCCTGCTGATGGTGGCGGTCGCGTTGGCCTACCTGTTCGCCTGTGCCTTTTCCAGGCGACGCACGTGGGCCCTGCACGGACACGAAGTCACCTTGCCGAGCCTGCGCCTGGCGCTGTGCCAGGTGGCCCTGGGTGCAAGCAACTGGGCGCTGATGGCGGCGCTGATCCACCTGTTGCTCCCTCCTGACCTGTTCTACCCGTCCGTGCTGGGCGTGCTGTTGATCAGTTGCTTGGCCGGTGTGGTCGCGCATATTCCTGCGGGGCTCGGCGTGCTGGAGGCGGTGTTCCTTGCCCTGCTTCACGGCCAGCTGGGTCAGGGAACGCTGGTCGCTGCGCTGCTGGGCTATCGAACGCTGTACTACCTGATCCCGCTGCTGTTGGCGGTGGTGATCTATCTGATCCTCGAGAAGCGCGCCAAGGCCTTGCGCCGACAGGCCGGGCCGGCCCTCGACAAACACTGACGCGAAGGAGAACCGCCATGGCCCGTGGAGACAAAGACAAGTACACCGAAAAGCAGAAACGCAAGGCCGAACATATCGAGCAGAGCTACGAGGCCAAGGGCGTTCCCGAGGAAGAAGCGCAAGCGCGCGCCTGGGCGACCGTGAACAAGCAATCCGGCGGTGGCGAGCGCAAGGGTGGCTCGGGGCAGCGGAAAAGCCCGGCTGCCAAGGCAAAGGCACGGCAGTCGTCGGCGCGCAGGGCTGTGGCGACCCGACACGGTTTGCCCCGACCCGAACGGCGGTTGGAGGATATGACCAAGCGTGAGTTGATGGATTTGGCGCGCAAGCAGGGCATCGCTGGGCGTTCCACCCTGGGCAAGGACGCGTTGCTCGAGGCCGTGCGCAAGGGGTGTGAAAGGCTCGAGGCCTAGGCATCGAACGGCTGATGGTAGCGCAGGGCGCCACAGCGCTCGCAGCATTGGCATTCGAGCCCGGTGAACTCATGGGTCGACACGCTGCGCCACAGGCAGCCACGCACGAGGCAGACAAGTTTCATCAGGCACCTCCTTGACCCACATGAACGGGGACTCTTACAAGGACTAACCACGCGGCGCAACGAAGGTCTACTCGATTTCACCCTGTGGCAACCTGGCACCCGGAAAATGCTCGTCCATCACCTGCCAGGCCACCGCTCGCAGCGCCTCGCTGCCGGCCAGCCCGTTCTCCCGCCCCAGCGCATATGCCTCGCGCTGGCGATCGGCACTGGTGCCGTCGCACAGGATGCGCCTTGCCTGCATGAACGAGCGTTCGGCATCGGCGCTGTCGGCCGGCAGCCAAGACTGCAATTGCGCCAGCCAGCCTTCTGCACTCACCGGTTGCTGGTCGACGGCACCGATGAACCTCCCTCGACGGCCGTACCGTGCGGCGCGCCAGTAGTTCTCCTGGGTGATCCAACGCAGCTCTTGGCTGACGGCCATGCCGTCGTGGCGTGCCAGGGCATGCTGCACAAGGTGGCGAAACAAGCCAGCGATGGCCAACCCCTCCTCCAGCCGTGGGCAGCCGTCGCAGATGCGCAGCTCCACCGTCGGGAATCGCCTTGACGGCCGGATCGCCCACCAGAAGTCGCCGTCCTCGGCCAGCGCACCGGTGCGCTGCAACAGCGCCCGGTAGCGCTGGTACGCGTTCCAGTCGGCCAAGGGTTCCGGCAGGCCCATGTACGGCCATTCGCCACAGATCACCCGTCGATAGCTCATATAGCCGGTGTCCTGCCCGCCCCACAGGGGTGACGAGGTGCTCAGCACCAGGAACAAGGGCAGCCAGTACAGCACGCGGTTGATCAGTTGCATGCGGTCGGTACCGGCCGGCACGCCGACGTGCACGTGCAAGCCATTCAAAAGGCTGCGTCGGGCGACCAGCTGGTAGTCGTCGAACAGTTGCCTGAAATGCGCAGTACCACGCGGATGCTGGCGCAGCCACTGGGCGGTGGGATGGCTGGCCGCGCCGTACAGGCCGACACCGAAGTCGCCAAGGGCCTCGCCCAGGCGCTGGCGGCTTTCGCCCAGGAAGCTTCGCGCCTGGCCCAGGCTGTCGAATACCGGCGAGACCACCTCGATCTGGCTGAGGAACATCTCTTCGGCCAACGTGGCCCCCAGCACCTCCCGGCAGCGTCGGGTGACTGCCGGCGCAGGGCTGGCCAGCACCTGCCCACTGGCCGTGTCGGCCAACAGGTATTCCTCCTCGATGCCGAACGTGCAGGGCTGCGCCATGGCGACGTCAACCGTTGCGGGTGACCGTCAGGGCCACCGCCGCGATACGTTCGACTTGTTCGTAGCCAGGCTCGAGCAATTGTTCGCCAAACACATCAGGGTCGAGCTCTTCGTAGGCCCAGCTGAACGCAGGACCCGCCAGACGCAGGCGGACCGCTTCGAGCAATGCATCCCGGCCGTCGACAACGGCGACGCCTGTGTAAAGCAGCAAGGTGCCACCGGGCAGCAGGCGTTCGCAGGCCTGCTCGACGATGCGCAGCGACAACTGCGCGCCCAACCTGCCGCCACCATGGCGATAGACGCGCTCGCTGGCGTCAAGCATGTAGGGTGGATTGGCCACTATCAGGTCGAAATTGCCACTGATGCTGCCGAGTAGATCGCTCGCGAACAGCGAAACATTGGTGACGCCGGCCAATGCGGCGTTCACCGCCGTGTAGCGCAGCGCCAGCGGGTTGATGTCCACGGCGGTGATGTGGGCATGCGGGGCCGCTCGGGCAATCGACAAGGCCCCGACACCCGCGCCGCAGCCGATGTCCACGGCATGCCGTAACGGGTGAGGACAGTGTTGAAGATGGCCATGGATGGCGCGGACGAACCGGTAGCTGTCCGGGCCGAAGAACACCGCGTCGTGGCTATCGGTGGGCCAGGCCGAATGAGCCAGCAGCAGGTCGCCCAGGCTCGACCAACGCACCGTGCTGCGCAACAGGTCATCTTGCGTCGACAACACGCCCGCCGCCGCCATCGCTGTCAACGCGTCAGCATTGATCAGTGAGGGGGCGAATGGCCGGCTCCAGCCGAACACATCACGCAGGTTGCGTGCGCGGCACGCCTCGGGTCGCCCATTGACCCGGGCCTGGGTGGCCGGGGTAACACACGTGAAGCGGTAGCCGTCGGCGCGCAGCCGCCGCCCCAGTTGCAGCAACGCCTCGTCAGCGTGGATCGGATCCTGGTCGAGCGGCATCAGCCCTGCCCTCCGCTGGCCAGTCCCGTGGCGAGGATGTAGGCACGGGTGGCCTGCAAGCCTTGAGGCAAGGCATGGCGGTTGCCGGCCATCGCCTCGATGGACTGATCGATATCGAACCCTGGCGGCGCTGCAGGCCGCTCATCATCCAGGGCCAGCGCGTTCTCCCATTGGCCCGGCGGCACCCGGCGAACCTCGCGGCCCTGCCAGCTACCGGCAATCCAGTCATGCCAAAGCTGCTTCTCATAGGCATCGAACACCCCGAACATGGCCGCAGTGGGGCCCTCGATCAGCGTCCACAGCCGGCTTTGCGTGGGGTCTGCGTCGCGCTTCACCCAGCCTTGCGCCTGCAGTGCATCAAGGAACGCGGGGATCGAACCCGGCTCGGCAAGCCATTGGTTGACAGTACGACCCTGCAGGCGACAGCGGTCCGAATGCATGAATTGGCCAAACACCCGCTTGCGCTCCAACGCCGCGAGCAGTTCGCCCTGAAGGTCGAACGAGGCGATCAATGTCGGCGTATCGATGCCTAGGTCGTTGAGCCGGTAGCCATGGCGGACACGCAGGTAGAACGCGCCGCCGTCATCCCTGGGCAACAGCAGGCGCAAGCTTTCCAGCGAGCGCCGGGCGTGGCCGCTGGCCGCGTTGTCGATGGTGACGTGAAGCTGGAAGTAGTGGGCGTCGATACCCAGTTCGGCCAGTTCGTGCGTGGTGATGAGCAAGTGCAGTGGCGGTTGCTCATAGCCCAGGTTGTAGCCGATCACTTCGGGCAGGAAACGTTCGCCATGCAGCCCCAAGGCGAGCTGCACGGCACCTTGCAGGTAGCGTTCGGGGGGCAGTGGCAGCCCTTGCAGGCAACCCAGGTGGCTGAGCAGGCGCTGGTAGACCAGCACATGGTTGCAACGCGGGTCTCCATCCCCCAGCTCTTCGAGGTGCGTGCGGATCAGCCCGTGGAAGCGTGGGTCACGCCAATGGCGCAGGGTGCCGTGCAGCCAGGCGCCGTCGACCGCCTTGGTCGGCGCTACCTGTTGCAGGAACCACAACGCCTGGGCGCGAGTGGTGAAATAACGCCGTCCGGCCCCCTCACGCCGTTGCTGCAGGTAGACCGCATGCTCGCGGGCGACCTGCGCAGCACGGGCAGCGGCCCATTCGGGCAACGGGTCGGGGTGCTCAGGCAGGTCGTCGTCCTGTGTGCTGACGTGGCGCAGCAGCGCTTGCAGCCAGGCCTCGGCCTGGGCGTCGTGTCCTTCCAGCAGTGCCTGGTATCGATGCGCCAATCCATGGTTCGCGTTCGGGGCGGTCACCGTATGGGCGGTGTCACGGGTCAGCGGCACCATGGCAGGCACCTCGCTTGTCGATTCTGTGGTGGGTCTTCGGGTGAGGTTGATCCGCTCCAGGCGGCACGTCTTCTTCGGGACTACGCAGTGCCAGGCGAACCCGGCACTGCACGCCCTTGCTTACGAACGGCCGCCCTTGCGACCGGACTCGGTGTCGCGCTGGCCGCCACCCGCGCTCTGGCCGCCTTTGCGGCCTGCCTCGGCGGCTTTCTCGCGGTCGTTGGCGAAATTGCCCGGGTTCTTCGATCCACCCTGGCTGCCGGTTTTGTGGCTGTCCTCGCGACCGGTCATGTTGCTGTCTTTGTTGGCCATGATTGCAAAACCTCATATCGCTGAAGGGATGCACGGCGGTGTGCCGTACATGGGTTGGGAGTCCGGCGAAAAGTACGGATTCGGTTTATTCCGCGCGGATCGGACCGGTGGCGCTAAACATGCGGCCACGCTGTATTTGGGGCGCAAGTGGACGCCACCACGACCGCGCCGGGATTGACCCTTCGAGGAAAGCATCTTAATCTGCACAACCTACCGATAGGTAGGCTGATTTCTCGCTTAATGGATACCCTTTGATGCAGTCCTCCAACCTGCGCTTCGCCGCCTCCCTCGCCTTGATCGGCGCCCTCGGCCCCTCGGCCATCGACATGTACCTGGCCAGCCTGCCGGAGATGGCCCGCGACTTCGCCACCGGCTATCCCCAGGTGCAACTCACCCTCACCGTGTTCCTATTGGCCATGGGCATCGGGCAACTGCTGTTCGGCCCACTGGTGGACGCGCAGGGGCGCCGTCGGCCCTTGCTAGCCGGCCTGCTGCTGTTCAGCGTTACGGCCTTTGCCGCAGCAGCGGCCCCTACGCTCGAAGCGCTGCTGCTCGCCCGCCTGCTCCAGGGCCTGGCCAGCGCCCTCACCTTGGTGGTGATCATGAGCATGGTCCGCGACGTCGCCGAAGGCGCAAGGGCGGCGCAGATCTTCGCCCTGCTGATGACCATCGAGGGCCTGGCGCCGATTCTCGCCCCGGCCCTGGGCGGGGTGGTCGATGCCGCCTTTGGTTGGCGGGCGATCATGCTGGTGCTGGGTGCCCTGGGCATGCTGACGCTGCTCAATTCCAGCCTGGCGCTGGGCGAAACCCTGCCTGCCGAGAAACGGGTACGCCTGGCACCCCGGCAGGTCTGGGCGGCCTACACGCGGATCGCCACCGATGGCGCGTTCCTGCGCCCTGCCCTGGCCCTGTCGGCGGTGTTCTTCTTCCTGTTCGCCTACATCGCCGGCTCCGCGTACGTCTATCAGCAGCACTTCGGGCTCACCAGTGCGCACTTCGGCCTGGTGTTCGGCGCCTGCGGCGTGGCCATCCTGCTGGGCGCGGCGTTGTCCGGGCGCTGGGTAACGGGCCATGGCGTGGCCCGGGTGGCCTGGTGGGGCGCGCTGGCCATGGGCGGCGGCGCGCTGCTGGCGGTGGCCGGTGGCGTGGCGGGCGGCGGCTTGGCGCTGCTGCTGGCGGGGGTGGCGCTGGCGTTGTTCGGCTTAGGGATTTGCGAAGCTACGCTGATGGCCCTGGCGATGTCCTCGCAGCAGCGCGATGTGGGCTCCACGGCGGCGTTGCTGGGTGCCGTGCAGTTGGGTATCGCGTCGAGCGCCACGCCCCTGGCCGGCTACCTGGCGACACTGGGGCCGCTGCCCTGGGCCTGGCTGCTGGCGGCCGCCGCGGTGGTCATCGTCGGTTTGACCCGCGCCGCCCTGGCACAGACAATCAGCGCCTCGCACTGCAGCGTCAACCCGGAGTGACCGCCTTGAAAACCCTTTCCCCTTCCGCCGCGCGCATCTGCGACCACGCCGTCGAGCACTTCGCCGAGCATGGCTACGACGGCTCGTCGCTGAACGAGATCGCGGCCCTGGCGGGCATGCGCAAGGCGTCGCTGTATGCCCATTTCGCCAACAAGGATGCACTGTTCGTGCAGGCGTTCGAACGGGCGCTGGCCGATGAGACGGCCTATGTCGAGGCGGGTTTCGCCCACGAGGCGGCCGGCAAGGAGGCGCCGGGGCACTGGCACCCGCTGCACCTGGCCGAGCGCTACGCCGCCTCGGCCAACCTGCGCTTCGTGCTGCGCACGGCGTTCCTGCCGCCTGCGTCGATCCATTCAGTGATTACCGGGGGCTTCGAGCAGTACCTCGAACGGATCCGCCTGGGTTTCTGCCAGGCCCTGTGCGAACGCCACGCCTGGGCGCGCAGCGATGGCAACAAGCTGGAGCTGTATGGCGATGCGTACCTGGGGATCATCGACAGCCTGCATGTGGAGCTGTTGTATGCGAACCCGGCGGTATATGCGCGGCGAGCGGCGTCGTTGCTGAAGATTCTCGATGATTCGCTGCAGCTCGCCGCGTGCCCCGTGGATGCTGCACGCCCCCTGTAGGAGCGGCTTCAGCCGCGATGCAGACACCGCGGTACCTGGCACCAGCGTTGCTGGTGATCGCGGCTGAAGCCGCTCCTACAGGGGTTGGGCACGGGTTCAGGGCTTGACCTTCTTCAGCTCGTTCAACAACCCCATCAACTGCTCCAGCTTGTCCGCGCCGAACTGGCGCTGGATCTCCTGGTAGTTGCGCTCCATCTCCTCGCTCATCGCCAGGAACGCCTGCTGCCCACGCACGGTCAGGCTGATGAAGATCCGCCGCTGGTCTTCCGGCGACTTGCGCCGCGCCACCAGGCCGTCGCGTTCCAGGCGCTTGAGCACGCCGCTCATGCTGGGCTTGAGGATGCAGGCCAGGTCCGCCACCTGGTGGCTTTCCAGCTCGCCCTGCTGACGCAGGATGCGGATCACCCGCCATTGCTGCTCGGTCAGGTCGTGGGCATTGAGCGCCGGGCGGAAGAACGCCATGGTCGCCTCGCGGGCTTGCAGCAGGGTCAGGGTGAGGGAGGGTCGTGGAGTGGTCATCAGGACAGGTCAAAGGGCCGTTTTATTAAGATATTAATAAAGTGAAAACCATTTCACCCCGCCCTGTCCAGCACCTGTGAAAAGTACAAGCGCCTCCCGCAAAACGCCATTTTTCCACAACCGTCGTGGTCGCACGATTCGCTGCATGCCTTTGGCCTGGAGCCTGCCGCCCCATGCACCGCTCAACGCAAGGCCGCCTGGCGCTGGCGGTACTCACCTGGCGCCATGCCCGCATGGCGCTGGAAGAATCGGCTGAAGTACGCCGGGTCCTTGAACCCCAGCTGGTAGCAGATCTCGTTGGCCGAACCGCCGGTAAACAGCAGCAGGCGCCGCGCCTCCTGCATCAACCGCTCGAACACCAGGCGCTTGGACGGCAGGTCGGCGATGCGCCGGCAGATATCGTTGAGCCGTGCCTCGGTCACGCCCAGGGCGTCGGCGTAGGCCGGCAATGCCCAGTGCTCAAGATAGTGGCGTTCGATCAGCTCGTTGAAACGGTGGAACACCTGCAGGTCCTCATGCCGCGCCGGCGTCGCCTCCAGCGAATTGGCGCACAGGCGCAGCAGGCTGATCATCACCAGCCGCGCCAGGTCCTGCACCGCCGTGCCCTGCCCCGCCTGGCCATGGCCGATTTCGCTGCCCAACAGGTCGAACAGCTGCTCCAGGCGCCGTGCCTCGTCGCGTGCCTGGCCCTGCAAACGCCCCAACGCGACGCAGGCCGGCGGCAGGCGCGGCCCGGCCATCAGCCCAGGCTCGGCCTGCAGCAGTTGCCAGACCAATTGCTGGCGCACGGTGAGCACATGGCCGTCAGCGTCGGCCTCGGTGACAAAGGCATGAGGGACGGTCGGCGGCGTCAGAAAGAACATCGGGCCCGACTCGTGGTAGCGCTGCTCGTCCAGGTAGACCCGCACGCTGCCGGTCTTCACGTAATGCACCTGGAAGAAGCGGTCATGGCGGTGCACCGGCATGTTGCGGCCAAAAAAGCCAGCCAGGTTGCCGAGCCGGTCGTAGTGCACCTCGCTGTCGCTGTAGCGCTGGTCGTAGACCTGACCGATGTTGATGTTGGGGATCGGCTGTCGCTCTTTCATTGTTGTTCTCGCAGCGGTGAAACGTGCCGGGGAAACCATCGTAGCAGCACCGGTCGACGGCGTACGCCTTGACGATCGTTAACATATTAAATATAACGTTAACACATTAACAAAAACACCGCGAAGCACCCCGAGCGCTTCGTCCATCGCAGGAGAAAAGCATGAGCCGTGCCTTGCACGAGGTCGCCAGCGGCAGCCTGTTCGGCGTCGCCCTGAACTATCAGGGCCTGCTGCAGCAGCACCTGGCGTCCTTCCACGAAGCGCCGTACAAGCAACCGCCGGTCAAGCCGGTGCTGTTCATCAAGACCCCGAATACCCGTAACAGCCACGGCCAGGCCGTCACCTACCCTACGGCAGTCAAACACCTGCAACCAGGCCCGGCGCTGGGTGTGGTGATCGGCAGGGACGCCAGCCGCGTCAGCGCCGAGAACGCCCTCGAGTACGTGGCCGGCTACACCATCGTCAACGAATTCAGCCTGCCGGAAGACAGCTACTACCGCCCGGCGGTCAAGGCCAAATGCCGCGACGGCTTCTGCCCGCTCGGGCCACAGCTAGTGCCCGCGGCGCAAGTAGCCAACCCCGATGCGCTGGGCATCCGCCTGTGGGTCAACGGTGAGTTGCGCCAGCAGAGCAACACCGCCAATTGTGTGCGCAGCGTGGCGCAGCTGATCGCCGAGATCAGCGAGTTCATGACCCTGCATGCCGGCGACGTGCTGATCACCGGCACCCCGGAGGGCCGCGTCGACGTGCTGCCCGGTGACCGGGTGACGGTCGAGATCGACGGCCTCGGCCAGCTGACCAACCCCATCGTCGCCGAACAAGGACTCGCCCCATGAAGCACGCCCGTATCCAGTTCGACGGTCAGGTCCATCCGGTCACTGTCGAAGACGATCAATACCTGCGCCTGGCCGACGGCCGCCGTGTGCACGCCGACCAGGTCACCTGGTTGCCGCCCGCCACCGGCACCATGTTCGCCCTGGGCCTGAATTACGCCGACCACGCCGCCGAGCTGGCCTTCACCCCGCCCACCGAGCCGCTGGCCTTCATCAAGTCGCCGGGCACCTACACCGGGCACGACCAGGTCACCTGGCGCCCGGACAACGTCCAGTACATGCACTACGAGTGCGAGCTGGTGGCGGTGATCGGCAAGACCGCGCGCAACGTCCGGCGCGAGGACGCCCTGGACTACCTGGCCGGTTATACGGTGTGCAACGACTACGCCATCCGCGACTTTCTCGAGAACTACTACCGCCCCAACCTGCGGGTGAAGAACCGCGACGCCACCACCCCGGTCGGCCCGTGGATCGTCGATGTCGCCGATGTGCCGGACCCGTCGAACCTGACCCTGCGCACCTGGATCAACGGCGAGCTGAAACAGCAAGGCAGCACCGCCGACATGATCTTCGACATCCCCTACCTCATCGAATACTTCTCCAGCTTCATGACCCTGCAACCCGGCGACATGATCGCCACCGGCACCCCGGAAGGCCTGGCCGACGTGGTGCCGGGCGATGAAGTGGTGGTGGAAGTGGAAGGCGTCGGCCGCCTGGTCAACCGCATCGTCAGCGAAACCGCGTTCTTCGCCCGCAACGCACAAGAGGCAACAGCATGATCAAGCACTGGATCAACGGCCGCGAAGTCGAGAGCCGTGACACCTTCGTCAACTACAACCCAGCCACCGGCGAAGCGATCGGCGAAGTGGCCAGCGGTGGCGCCGAGGAAGTCGCCCAGGCCGTGGCCGCGGCCAAGGACGCGTTCCCCAGGTGGGCCAACACCCCGGCCAAGGAACGTGCGCGGCTGATGCGCCGCCTGGGCGAACTGATCGACCAGAACGTGCCGCAACTGGCCGAGCTGGAGACCCTGGACACCGGCCTGCCGATCCACCAGACGCGCAACGTGCTCATCCCCCGCGCCTCGCACAACTTCGACTTCTTCGCCGAAGTGTGCACGCGCATGGACGGCCACAGCTACCCGGTCGACGACCAGATGCTCAACTACACCCTGTACCAGCCGGTGGGCGTGTGCGGGCTGGTGTCGCCGTGGAACGTGCCGTTCATGACCGCCACCTGGAAGACCGCGCCGTGCCTGGCCCTGGGCAACACGGCGGTGCTGAAGATGAGCGAGCTGTCGCCGCTCACCGCCAACGAGCTGGGGCGCCTGGCGGTCGAGGCCGGCATCCCCGACGGTGTACTGAACGTCATCCAGGGCTATGGCGCCACGGCGGGCGACGCGCTGGTGCGCCACCCGGATGTGCGGGCCATCTCCTTCACCGGCGGCACCGCCACCGGCAAGAAGATCATGCAGACCGCAGGGCTCAAGAAGTACTCCATGGAATTGGGCGGCAAGTCGCCGGTGCTGATCTTCGAGGACGCCGACCTGGACCGCGCGCTGGACGCCGCGTTGTTCACCATTTTCTCGCTCAACGGCGAACGCTGCACCGCTGGCAGCCGCATCTTCATCCAGCAGAGCGTGTACGCGCAGTTCGTCGCCGAGTTCGCCGCCCGCGCCAAGCGCCTGATCGTCGGCGACCCGACCGACCCGAAGACCCAGGTCGGCTCGATGATCACCCAGCAACACTACGACAAGGTCACCGGCTACATCCGCATCGGCATCGAGGAAGGCGCGCGCCTGGTCGCGGGCGGCCTTGAGCGCCCGGCCGGCCTGCCGGCGCACCTGGCCAAGGGGCAGTTCATCCAGCCCACCGTGTTCGCCGACGTCGACAACCGCATGCGTATCGCCCAGGAGGAGATCTTCGGCCCGGTGGCGTGCCTGATCCCGTTCAAGGACGAAGCCGAGGCGCTACAGTTGGCCAACGACACCGAGTATGGGCTGGCCTCGTACATCTGGACCCAGGACATTGGCAAGGCTCACCGCCTGGCCCGGGGCATCGAGGCCGGGATGGTGTTCATCAACAGCCAGAACGTGCGCGACCTGCGTCAGCCGTTTGGTGGGGTGAAAGGCTCGGGCACCGGCCGCGAAGGGGGGCAGTACAGCTTCGAGGTGTTCGCCGAGATCAAGAACGTGTGCCTGTCCATGGGCAGCCACCACATTCCACGCTGGGGTGTGTAACCGGGATGGCCCTTCGCGGGTAAACCCGCTCCTACAGGTACCGCGTCGCTGCACCTGTAGGAGCCGGCCTTGCCGGCGAATCGAGGGCAAAGCCCTCGCCATGGAAACCCAAAACAACAACCCTTCACAGGAGACACACCATGGGCAAACTCGCACTCGCCGCCAAGATCACCCATGTGCCCTCGATGTACCTGTCCGAACTGCCCGGCCCGCGCCAGGGCTTCCGCCAGGCGGCCATCGACGGCCACCACGAGATCGGCCGCCGTTGCCGCGCCCTGGGCGTGGACACTATCGTGGTGTTCGACACCCACTGGCTGGTCAACGCCAACTACCACATCAACTGCGCCGCGCATTTCGAAGGCTTGTACACCAGCAACGAGTTGCCGCACTTCATCGCCAACATGAACTACGGCTTCCCCGGCAACCCGGAGCTTGGGCGCATCCTGGCCGAGGAATGCAACCGCCTGGGCGTCGAGACCATGGCCCACGACGCCACCACCCTCGCCCCGGAGTACGGCACCCTGGTGCCGATGCGCTACATGAACGCCGACCAGCATTTCAAGGTGATCTCGGTCTCGGCCCTGTGCACTTCGCATTATCTGAACGACAGCGCCCGCCTCGGTTGGGCCATGCGCAAGGCGGTCGAGGAGCACTACGACGGCACCGTGGCCTTCCTCGCCAGCGGCTCGCTGTCGCACCGCTTCGCCCAGAACGGCCAGGCACCGGATTTCGCCACCAAGGTGTGGAGCCCGTTCCTGGAAACCCTCGACCACCGGGTGGTGCAGATGTGGCAGGACGGCGACTGGGCCGACTTCTGCGCGATGCTGCCGGAGTACGCAGTCAAGGGCCACGGCGAAGGCTTCATGCACGACACCGCCATGCTGCTCGGCGCCCTGGGCTGGTCGAAGTACGACGGCGAGGCCGAAGTGGTCACGCCCTACTTCGGCTCGTCCGGCACCGGGCAGATCAACGCGATCTTCCCGGTCACCCCGCAGGATGGCGCCGCCATCCCCGCCGCCCAGGCCTCGAACCCGGCCGGCGTCGCCGCCACCAGCCGCCTGTAGGGAGTCGCGCCATGCCCCATCTGGTTCTGCTCTACAGCCCGGACATCGAAGCCGACGCCGACATGCCAGGCCTGTGCCGCGCCCTGGCCGAGCGCATGCTCGAACAGCACGACGAAAACGGCCGCCAGGTGTTCCCCACCGGGGGTACCCGGGTGCTGGCCTACCCCGCCACCCATGCGGCAATCGCCGATGGCCAGGGCGACTATGGCTTCGTCTACGCCAACCTGCGCATGGGCAGCGGCCGTAGCGCCGCGGTGCACAAGCAGGTCGGCGACCACCTGCTGGCGGTATTGCGCGCGTACCTGGACCCGCTGCTGGCCCGGCGCCCGGTCGGCGTCACGCTGCAGATCGACGAAAGCCAGGCCCAGGTGTACGACGCCAAGCACAGCAGCCTGCACCCCCTGTTCAACCGTCAGCCCTGAGGTTTCCATGCTCGACGCGCACATCATCCAGCAAGCCGCCGCCCGCCTCGACCAGGCCGAGCGCTCTCGCGAGCAGGTCGGCCAGTTTTCCCTGCAACACCCGTCAATCAGCATCGACGACGCCTATGCCATCCAGCGCGCCTGGGTGGCGCACAAGATCAAGGCCGGTCGCCGGCTGGTCGGCCACAAGATCGGCCTGACCTCGCGGGCCATGCAGGTTTCGTCGAACATCACCGAGCCGGACTACGGCGCGCTGCTCGACGACATGTTCTTCGACGAAGGCAGCGACATCCCGTTCGAGCGTTTCATCGTGCCGCGCGTGGAAGTGGAGCTGGCCTTCATCCTCGGCAAGCCGCTCAAGGGCCCCGAGGTGAGCCTGTTCGACGTACTCGAGGCCACCGAATGGGTGATCCCGGCGCTGGAGATCATCGACGCGCGCATCCAGCAGGTCGACCCGGCCAGCGGCGCCACCCGCAAGGTGTTCGACACCATCTCCGACAATGCCGCCAACGCTGGCGTGGTCCTGGGCGGGCGCGCCGTGCGCCCGGGTGACATCGACCTGCGCAAGGTGCCGGCCGTGCTTTACCGCAATGGCGTGATCGAGGAGTCCGGGGTGTCTGCCGCCGTGCTCAACCACCCGGCAAAGGGGGTGGCCTGGCTGGCCAACAAACTGGCACCGTACGACGTGGGCCTCGAAGCCGGCCAGGTGATCCTGGGTGGCTCGTTCACCCGCCCGGTGGCCGCGCGCCCGGGCGATACCTTCCATGTCGACTACGACCAACTGGGCTCGATCGCCTGCCGGTTCGTCTGAGGAGTTGCCATGCACATGCCCATCAACACCTTCAAGCAACGCCTGCGCAGCGGTGAAACACAGATCGGCCTGTGGCTCGGCCTGGCCGATCCCTATTGCGCGGAGCTGGCGGCCAACGCCGGCTTCGACTGGCTGCTGCTCGACGGCGAACACGCGCCCAACGACCTGCGCAGCCTGCTCGGCCAGTTGCAGGCGGTGACGCCCTACCCGGCCCAGCCGATCGTGCGCCCGGTGATCGGCGATACCGCGCTGATCAAGCAACTGCTCGACATCGGCGCGCAGACGCTGCTGGTGCCCATGGTCGAGAGCGCCGAGCAGGCGCGCGGGCTGGTGCGTGCCATGCGCTACCCGCCCGATGGCGTGCGCGGGGTGGGCAGCGCCCTGGCCCGGGCATCGCGCTGGAACACTATTCCCGGTTATCTGGACCAGGCCGACGAGCAGATGTGCCTGCTGGTGCAGATCGAGAACCGCGAGGGGTTGGCCAACCTCGATGCGATCTGCGCCGTCAACGGCGTCGATGGCGTGTTCATCGGCCCGGCCGACCTCTGCGCGGCCATGGGGCACCGGGGCAATCCGGGGCACCCCGAGGTACAGGCCGCCATCGAGGATGCCCTGGTGCGAATCCAGCGGGCTGGCAAGGCGGCGGGGATTCTCAGTGCCGACCAGCAGCTCGCCCGGCGCTATATCGAGCTGGGGGCGGCGTTCGTCGCCGTCGGCGTGGACACCACGGTGCTGATGCGCGGGCTGCAGACGCTGGCCGGGGTGTTCAAGGACGGCGCAGGGGCAACCGTTCAGGGCGGGGTCTACTGAACGGTTGCGACCTCTGTAGGAGCGGCTTCAGCCGCGATCACCCGCGAAGCGGGTGCCAGGCACCGTGTTGCCAGGTTCGCCGGCAAGCCGGCTCCTACACTGGCAGCCTCGGTCAAGCTCGCGGCAGCCACAGGCAAGACACCTACCGCCCGTTAGGCGCCCAATACCCCGCAACAGCCAGCGCTTGTGCAAGCCCTGCTTTCCAACAATTCCAACTGTCCAGGCTGCGCCATGATCAACATCGAAACGCCCACGTACTACACCGCCACCAAGAAGTACAACCTCAGTTTCCCCACCCTGGAAAGCGACATCGACGCCGATGTCGTGGTGATCGGCGGCGGCTTCTCGGGCATCAACACCGCCCTGGAGCTGGCCGAGCAAGGTATCACCAATGTCGTCGTGCTCGAAGCCCGCTACCTGGGCTTCGGCGGTACCGGCCGCAACGGCGGGCAGATCATGGCCGGCATCGGCCACGACCTGGAGAAGATCAAGGGCAGCGTCGGCGAACAGGGCCTGCGCGAGATCTTCGAGATCAGCGAGCTGGGCGCCGGCATCATCAAGGAACGCATCGCCCGCTACCAGATCGACGCCGACTTCTGCCACGGCTACGGCTACATGGGCTTCAACGCCCGCCAGGAAAAGACCCTGCGCGCCTGGGAGAAGGACTTCAAGGCAATCAACAACAAGGACGAGATCCGCTTCCTGGGTGGTTCGGAGGTCAAGCAGATCATCGGCTCCGACGCCTACAGCAGCGCCCTGCTGCACATGGGCGGCGGCCACGTGCATTCGCTGAACCTGCTGCTCGGCGAAGCCCAGGCCCTGGTCAGCCATGGCGCGCGGATCTTCGAGCACAGCCCGGCCCTGGAGGTGCACTACGGCGAGCGCATCACCGTGCGCACCGGGCGTGGTTCGGTCAAGGCCGGCAAGCTGCTGTGGGCCTGCGACAGCTTTCTCAACAAGCTCGAACCCGAGTTGCACGCGCGCACCGTCAACACCTACGCCCTCCAGCTGATGACCGAGCCGTTGTCGGACGAACTGATACAGCGCATCAGCCCGATCCGCGGCGCCTACAGCGATATCCGCCCGGTGATCGACTACTACCGCGTCACCCGCGAGAACCGCCTGCTGTTCGGCGCCGCCACGCCTTTCGTGGAGCACATCCCGAAAGACCTCAAGGCGTGGAACCGCAACCTGATGCTGAAGATCTTCCCGTACCTCAAGGACGTGCGCATCGACCTGGCCTGGGGCGGCCCGATGGCCACCAGCGCCAACCTGTTCCCGCAGATCGGCACCCTGAGCAACCGCCCCAACGCCTTCTACGTGCAGGGCTATTCAGGCTTCGGCGTCACCCCGAGCCACATCATCTGCAAGATCCTCGCCGAGGGCATGAGCGAAGGCTCCCGCCGCTACGACCTGATCAGTTCGGTCAAGCACGCGCGCATTCTCGGCAAGGACCATATCCGCCCGCTGCTGCTGACGGCCGGCAAGACCGTGCATCAGCTGTCGGGCTTCTTCAACGGCCGCCGTTGATTCCTTTTCCCACCAGACTGGAGAACCACCATGACCCTCACCGCCGTCCGCCAGGGTGTGCAACTGTCCGAACTCGACGCCTGGGGCACCGTTGCCGACCTGGGCTCGACCATCCTCGAAGGCGAGGTCAAGTGCTACGGCAAGATGACCCATGGCGCACCGACCGACCCGGTCAGCAGCGCCTATTTCGGCACCACGCAAGGCAAATTCCGCATGGTCTACCCGTTCAGCGAGCAGGCGGTGATTGTTACCGGCGAGATTCAGTTGACCGATGAGTCCACCGGGCAGGTGACGCGCTACAAGGCAGGGGATGCCTGGTTCGTGACCAAGGGTACGCCGGTGTTGTGGGAGGTGTTGAGCGAGACGTTCGTCAAGCATTACCTCGCGGTTTCTTGAATTTAAAATGCCGCCAGTCACCTGAGCCTGGCGGCACTGCTGTAAACTTA
>NZ_JAMSHW010000046.1:0-23960 GCF_023757525.1 Pseudomonas sp. MWU13-3659
CTCTGCGTCTACATAGCAAACGGATATGCAAACCTAACCCAGAACCAACTAACCAACTAACCAACTAACCAACTAACCAACTAACCAACTAACCAACTAACCAACTAACCAACTAACCAGAGCATATCCCAATCACCCGCCCATAAAAAACCCGCACCACTCAAGGCACGGGTTTCTCGAATCAAGCGTCAATTCAACGCCAAATCACCGCTCCAGCAAAATCCGCAGCATGCGACGAAGCGGCTCCGCAGCCCCCCACAGCAGCTGGTCACCCACCGTGAAAGCCCCAAGATACTGCGACCCCATGTTCAGCTTGCGCAGCCGCCCCACAGGCACATTCAGCGTCCCGGTCACATTGGTCGGGCTCAGCTCCTGCATGCTGATCTCACGCTGGTTGGGTACCAGCTTCACCCAAGGGTTGTGCTGGCTGATCAGCCCTTCGATATCGGCCAGCGGTACATCCTTGTTCAGCTTGATGGTCAGCGCCTGGCTGTGGCAACGCATGGCGCCGATGCGCACGCAGATACCGTCGACCGGAATCGGGCTCTTGAAGCGCCCGAGAATCTTGTTGGTCTCGGCCTGGGCCTTCCACTCTTCACGGCTCTGCCCGTTCGGCAGCTCCTTGTCGATCCATGGAATCAGGCTGCCAGCCAGCGGCACGCCGAAGTTCTCGGTCGGGAAGCCCTCGCCACGCATGGTTTCGGCCACCTTGCGGTCGATATCGAGGATGGCGCTGGCCGGGTTGGCCAGGTCATCGGCCACGGCCGCGTGGATACCGCCCATCTGCTTGATCAGCTCACGCATGTTCTGCGCGCCGGCGCCCGAGGCCGCCTGGTAGGTCATGGCGCTCATCCACTCGACCAGGCCCGCTTCGAACAGGCCGCCCAGGCCCATCAGCATCAGGCTGACGGTGCAGTTGCCGCCGATGTAGTTCTTGGTGCCCGCGTCCAGCTGCTGGTCGATGACCTTGCGGTTGACCGGGTCGAGGATGATCACCGCATCATCCTGCATGCGCAGCGAGGAAGCGGCGTCGATCCAGTAACCCTGCCAGCCGGCTTCACGCAGCTTGGGGAAGACTTCGTTGGTGTAGTCGCCACCCTGGCAGGTCAGGATCACGTCGAGGGTCTTGAGCTCTTCAATGCTGTAGGCGTCCTTCAGCGGGGCAATGTCCTTGCCCACGGCAGGGCCTTGGCCACCCACATTGGAGGTGGTGAAGAACACCGGCTCGATCAGGTCGAAGTCCTGCTCTTCGAGCATCCGCTGCATGAGCACGGAACCGACCATTCCACGCCAACCGATCAGACCTACACGTTTCATCGCAACTACACCTTTGCTAAAAGTGGGCCGCCACCGGGAGTTTTTGGTGGCGGGCCAGAGAGATTACAGATTCCGCAGCGCTGCGACTACTGCGTCGCCCATTTCCTGCGTACCGACCTTGGTGCAACCGGCCGACCAGATGTCACCGGTGCGCAGGCCCTGGTCGAGCACCAGGCTCACGGCCTGCTCGATGGCTTCGGCGGCGGCCGACTGGTTGAAGCTGTAGCGCAGCATCATCGACACCGAGAGGATGGTCGCCAGCGGGTTGGCGATGCCCTGCCCGGCGATGTCCGGGGCCGAGCCGTGGCACGGCTCGTACATGCCCTTGTTGTCGGCGTCCAGCGATGCCGATGGCAGCATGCCGATCGAGCCGGTGAGCATGGAAGCCTCATCCGACAGGATGTCGCCGAACATGTTGTCGGTCACCACTACGTCGAACTGCTTGGGTGCGCGCACCAACTGCATCGCGGCATTGTCGACGTACATGTGGCTGAGCTCGACGTCCGGGTAGTCCTTGGCCACCTCCTCCACCACTTCGCGCCACAGCTGGCTGGAAGCCAACACGTTGGCCTTGTCCACCGAGCACAGCTTCTTGCCACGCACGCGGGCCATGTCGAAACCGACACGGGCAATGCGGCGCACTTCGCTTTCGCTGTACGGCAGGGTGTCGTAGGCCTGGCGCTCGCCGCCTTCCAGCTCGCGCTGGCCGCGTGGCGCGCCGAAGTAGATGCCGCCGGTGAGCTCACGGACGATGAGGATGTCCAGGCCAGAAACGATCTCAGGCTTGAGCGACGAGGCATCGGCCAGTTGCGGATAGAGGATCGCCGGGCGCAGGTTGGCGAACAGGCCCAGTTGCGAACGGATCTTCAGCAGGCCGCGCTCCGGGCGGATGTCACGCTCGATCTTGTCCCACTTCGGGCCGCCCACGGCGCCCAGCAGCACGGCGTCGGCCTGGCGCGCGCGCTCGAGGGTCTCGTCGGCCAATGGCACACCATGCTTGTCGATGGCCGCGCCACCGATCACGTCGTGGGCGAGGCTGAAGCCGAGCTGGAACTTGTCATTGGCCAGTTCCAGCACCTTGACCGCCTCGGCCATGATTTCCGGGCCGATGCCATCACCTGGGAGAATCAGAATCTGCTTGCTCATGCTTTCCTCGTATCCAATCAAGCGGCGCGCCCTGTCGGCGCGCCGAAAAATCCGGCCCGGCATCGTAGCTCACAATCGCCACGCGATGCCGGGCAAACCGCAATCACTCAAGCGTCGCGGAACAACCAGGGCTGGCTGGCGCGGTGCTTGCCCTCGAACACCTTGATCGCCTCACTGTCCTGCAGCGTGAGGCCGATATCGTCCAGGCCATTGAGCAGGCAATGCTTGCGGAACGCGTCGATCTCGAACTTCAACACCTTGCCATCCGGGCGGGTCACCGCCTGGGCTTCGAGGTCGATGGTCAGCTGGTAGCCCGGGTTGGCCTCGACCTGCTTGAACAACTCGTCGACTTCGTCAGCGTCGAGAATGATCGGCAACAAGCCGTTCTTGAAGCTGTTGTTGAAGAAGATATCGGCGAAACTGGGTGCGATCACGCTGCGGAAACCGTACTCATCGAGCGCCCAAGGGGCGTGCTCGCGACTTGAACCGCAGCCAAAGTTCTCACGGGCCAGCAATACACTGGCGCCCTGGTAACGCGCGTGGTTAAGCACGAAGTCCTGGTTCAGCGGGCGCTTGCTGTTGTCCTGGTAAGGCTGGCCGACGTCAAGGTAGCGCCACTCGTCGAACAGGTTGGGGCCGAAACCGGTGCGCTTGATCGACTTCAGGAACTGCTTGGGGATGATCTGGTCGGTGTCGACGTTGGCGCGATCCAATGGCGCGACCAAGCCGATGTGCTGGGTAAAGGCTTTCATGCTGCGCTCCCTTGGATCAACTCGCGGACATCGATGAAGTGGCCGGTCACCGCGGCGGCGGCGGCCATGGCTGGGCTGACCAGGTGGGTGCGGCCACCGGCGCCCTGGCGGCCCTCGAAGTTGCGGTTGGAAGTGGACGCGCAATGCTCGCCACTCTCCAGGCGGTCCGGGTTCATCGCCAGGCACATCGAACAGCCCGGTTCACGCCATTCGAAACCGGCCTCGAGGAAGATCTTGTCCAGCCCTTCGCGCTCGGCCTGGGCCTTGACCAGGCCCGAGCCCGGCACCACCAACGCCTGCTTGACGTTGGCGGCGACCTTGCGGCCCTTGGCGATCTCGGCGGCGGCGCGCAGGTCTTCGATGCGCGAGTTGGTGCACGAGCCGATGAACACGCGGTCGAGCTTGATGTCGGTGATCGCCTGGTTGGCGCTCAGGCCCATGTACTTGAGGGCGCGCTCGATCGAGCCACGCTTGATCAGGTCGGCCTCGGCGGCCGGGTCCGGCACACGTTGGTCGACGGCCAGGACCATCTCCGGCGAAGTGCCCCAGCTGACCTGCGGCTTGATCTGCGCGGCGTCCAGCTCGACCACGGTGTCGAACACGGCGTCAGCGTCGGATACCAAGCCCTTCCAGCTGGCGACGGCCTGCTTCCACTGCTCGCCCTTCGGCGCATAGGGACGGCCTTCGACGTAGTTCACGGTGGTGTCGTCGACCGCCACCAGGCCCACACGGGCGCCCGCCTCGATGGACATGTTGCAGATGGTCATGCGGCCTTCCATCGACAACTCACGGATGGCGCTGCCGGCGAACTCCATGGCGTGGCCATTGCCACCCGCGGTGCCGATCTTGCCGATCACGGCGAGGACGATGTCCTTGGCGGTGACGCCGACAGGCAATTGGCCCTCGACGCGCACCAGCATGTTCTTCATTTTCTTGGCCACCAGGCACTGGGTGGCGAGCACGTGCTCGACCTCGGAAGTGCCGATGCCATGGGCCAGGGCGCCGAAAGCGCCGTGGGTGGAGGTGTGCGAGTCGCCGCAGACCACGGTCATGCCCGGCAAGGTGGCGCCCTGCTCGGGGCTGATGACGTGGACGATGCCCTGGCGCTCGTCGTTCATCTTGAATTCGACGATGCCATATTCGTCACAGTTCTCATCGAGGGTCTGCACCTGCAGGCGCGACACCTCGTCGACGATGGCCTCGATACCGCCCTTGCGCTCCGGCGTGGTCGGCACGTTGTGGTCGGGGGTGGCGATGTTGGCGTCGATGCGCCAGGGCTTGCGGCTGGCCAGGCGCAGGCCCTCGAAGGCCTGGGGCGACGTCACTTCGTGGATGATGTGGCGATCGATGTAGATCAAGGACGAGCCGTCATCGCGGCGCTTGACCTCATGGGCGTCCCAGAGTTTGTCGTAGAGCGTTTTGCCAGCCATCAGACTGTTCCTCATCAGCGTCTTTCTATGCCAAAGACCCCTTGGCTTGTACGGACGATCCTATGGCGATAGATTGAATAACTCAAATTCATAATTTTCATGCTTTGCATAACCATCAGGAATTCTAAAGATGGACCTCGCCAACCTCAGTGCATTCATCGCCATTGCCGAAACCGGCAGCTTTTCCGGGGCCGGCGAACGCCTGCACCTGACCCAGCCGGCCATCAGCAAACGCATCGCCGGGCTCGAACAGCAACTGGACGTACGCCTGTTCGACCGTCTGGGCCGCGAAGTCACCCTGACCGAGGCCGGCCGCGCCCTGCTGCCACGCGCCTACCAGATCCTCAATGTACTGGATGATACCCGCCGTGCCCTGACCAACCTGACCGGCGAGGTGACCGGTCGTCTCACCCTGGCCACCAGCCACCATATCGGCCTGCACCGCCTGCCGCCGCTGTTGCGCGCCTTCACCCGCCAGTACCCCGCGGTGGCGCTGGACATCCAGTTCCTCGATTCAGAAGCGGCCTACGATGAAATCCTCCATGGCCGTGCGGAAATCGCCGTGATCACCCTGGCCCCGGAGCCTCATCACCTGGTCCGCGCCGTCCCGGTATGGGACGACGCGCTGGACTTCGTGGCCGCGCCGGAACACCCGCTGGCCAGCAACGGCCAGGTCGACCTGGCCGATGTCGCCCGCCACCCTGCGGTGTTCCCGGGTGGCAACACCTTCACCCACCATATTGTCCAGCGCCTGTTCGAAAGCCAGGGCCTGACGCCGAACATCGCCATGAGCACCAACTACCTGGAAACCATCAAGATGATGGTGTCCATCGGCCTGGCGTGGAGTGTGCTGCCACGTACTATGCTCGATGAGCAGGTCGCGCCCATCGCCCTGCCCGGCATACAGCTGTCACGCCAGCTAGGCTACATATTGCATACCGAACGCACGCTGTCGAACGCGGCCAGGGCCTTCATGGCCCTGCTCGACAGCCATGCCGGGTCCGCCTGACCGGCCGTCTGCACGGCGTTACATCCACAAGGACGCGTTTTTCGCCAAAGGTCTGGTACCGATGCCCAAATCAGCAAACCGCTTTCCGCGCCTGCCACGCATCCCCGCCGCCGATCCCCAGGAGTCGGAACAGGCCTGGCAGAACGCGCCGCAACTGCTGGCCGCACTCAATGGCGCGCGCCTGGGTGCCTGGCTGTGGGATATCGAGAGCGGCCGGGTCAGCTGGTCGCGGGGCACCCAGGCGTTGTTCGGCTTCGACCCGCAGCGCCCGCTGCCCGCCGAGGTCGACTACCTCGACCTGCTGCCGGAAGAAGACCGCGCCCGTACCCGCCAGGCCTTCCAGGCGGTAGTCAATGGCGAGCCGGTCGAGCAGGCCATGCGCCATCGCATCCGCTGGCCGGACGGCAGCGTGCACTGGCTGGAGATCAACGGCAGCCTGACCCATGACGCCAATGACCGGCCGCAGATGATCGGGGTCATTCGCGAAATCAGCCGCCAGCGGGAGCGGGAAACCGCGCTGATCAACTCGGAAAAGCGTTTTGCCACCCTCTTCCACCTCAGCCCCAACGCCATCCTGCTCACCCGCCGCCAGGACGGCATGATCTTCGAGGTCAACCAGCATTTCGAGCACATGTTCGGCTGGCCTGGCGCACAGGTGGTGGGCAAGACCAGCCTGGAGCTGGGCCTGTGGGTCAATCCCGAGCAACGCTTCCAGGTGCTGGAGGCCACCCGCGCCGGCAGCGGGCCGCTGATCATGGAGGTGCAGTTCCGCGCCACCAGCGGCAAGGTCCACGATGGCATCCTGTGCACCCAGGGCATCGAGCTGGAAGGCGTCACCTTCCTGATCAGCACCTTCGTCGACACTACCGAGCGCAAGCGCGCCGAACAAGCCCTCAAGGACAGCCAGGAGCGCCTCGACCTGGCCCTGGACTCCGCACAGCTGGGCACCTGGGACTGGCACATCCCCAGCGGCATGCTCTATGGCTCGGCCCGCGCCGCCCAGTTGCACGGGCTGGCCCCGGTGCCCTTCCACGAATCGTTCGACGCTTTCTTCGAGGGCGTGCCCGAAGACGAACGCAACGTCATGCGCCAGGCCTACCGCAGCCTGCGCGAGGGCCCGGCCGGCAACTACCAGATCACCTACCAGGTACAGCTGGAAAACGGCACCACGCGCTTTATCGAAAGCCGCGCGCGGCTGTACCGCGACGAGCACGGCAACCCGCTGCGCATGGCCGGCACCCTGCTCGACATCACCGACCAGGTGGAGCGCGAGCAGCGCCTGAGCGCCTCCGAAGAGAAATTCGCCAGCCTGTTCCAGGTCAGCCCCGACCCGATCTGCGTGACCCGCCAGGACACCGGCCAGTTCATCGAGATCAACCCGGCCTTCAGCCAGACCTTCGGCTGGGAAACCGACCAGGTCATCGGCCGCACCGCCGAAGAGCTCGGCCTGTGGGCCGAGTCATCGGAACGCGCCCAACGCATCGAACGGGTGATCCGCGACCAGGCCCTGAGCAACGTCGCGGTCGGGGTCAACCACCGCAACGGCACGCCACTGACCTGCGTGATCTCCAGCCGCCTGATCAGCGTCGACAACCAGCCCTGCAGTGTCACCACCCTGCGCGACATCACCCAGCAGCAGCGCGCCGAGGCGGCGCTCAAGGCCAGCGAGGAGAAGTTCGCCAAGGCCTTCCACTCCAGCCCCGACGCCATCATCATCACCGAGCGCCAGAGCGGCTGCTACCTGGAAGTCAACGACGGCTTCTGCCGCCTGACCGGCTACAGTGCCGCCGAGGTGGTGGGGCGCAGCGTCTACGACATCGGCATCTGGGCCGACGACAAGCAGCGCGCGGCCCTGCTCAACGAGCTGCGCGAGCGTGGCCGGGTGCATCACCGCGAGATGCTCGGGCGCAACAAGCGCGGCGACATCCTCACCGTCGAGGTGTCGGTGGAGCCGATCAGCCTCAATGAAACCGACTGCCTGCTGCTCACCGCCCGCGATGTCAGCCTGCTGAAGAACGCCCAGGCGCAGATCCGTCACCTGGCCTACCACGACCCCCTGACCAACCTGCCCAACCGGGCACTGCTGATGGACCGCCTGAGCCAGCAGATCGCCCTGCTCAAGCGCCACAACCTGCGCGGCGCCCTGCTGTTCCTCGACCTCGACCACTTCAAGCACATCAACGACTCGCTTGGCCACCCGGTGGGCGACACCGTGCTGAAGATCATCACCGCCCGCCTGGAGGCCAGCGTGCGCCTGGAAGATACCGTGGCGCGCCTGGGCGGCGACGAATTCGTGGTGCTGCTCAGCGGCCTGGAAGGCAGCCGCGAGCTGGTGGAAAGCAAGGTGCGCGAGCTGGCCGACACCTTGCGCGAGCTGCTGGCCGAACCCATGTCGCTGGACGGCCAGCGCCTGCAGGTGACCCCGAGCATCGGCGTGGCGCTGATCCCCGACCACGGCGCGACCCCCGCCGACCTGCTCAAGCGCGCCGATATCGCCCTGTACCGGGCCAAGGACTCCGGGCGCAACACCACCCAGCTGTTCCACAGCACCATGCAAAAAGCCGCCAGCGAACGCCTGCGCATGGAGAACGACCTGCGCCTGGCCCTGGCCCGGGGCGAGCTGGCCCTGCACTTCCAACCCCAGGTCGACGCCCGCGACAACCGCATCGTCGGCGCCGAAGTGCTGCTGCGCTGGCATCACCCGCAACTGGGCCAGCAGCCGCCGGCGCAGTTCATCCAGGTGCTCGAGGAGAGCGGCCTGATCCTCGAAGTGGGCAGCTGGATCCTCGACGAAGCCTGCGACGCCTGCGCCCGCATGCTCGAAGACAGCCTGATCGATGCCGACGACTTCAGCCTGTGCGTCAATATCAGCCCGCGGCAGTTCCGCCAGAACGACTTCGTCGAGCGGGTGTTGCGCAGCCTCGACGATTACCGCCTGCCGCGACGCATGCTCACCCTGGAGATTACCGAAGGCATCGTCATCCAGAACCTGGAAGACACCATCAGCAAGATGCGTGAACTCAAGCGCTACGGGGTGAGTTTCGCCATGGATGACTTTGGTACTGGCTATTCGTCGCTCACCTACCTCAAGCGCCTGCCGGTGGATGCGCTGAAGATCGACCAGACCTTCGTGCGCGATGCGCCAGTCGACCCCAACGACGCCGAGATCGTCCGCGCCATCGTGGCCATGGCCCGCAGCCTGGAGCTGGCGGTGATCGCCGAGGGCGTGGAACTGACCGAGCAGCTGGAGTTCCTCGAACGGCTGGGTTGCCACCTGTACCAGGGCTACCTGCACAGCCGGCCACTGCCGCTGCCGGAGTTTCGCCAGATGCTGCTGGAGGCGCCGGCGGATTACTGAAATGCGCAACACCCTGTGTAGGAGCGGCTTCAGCCGCGATCACCCGCGCAAGCGGGTGCCAGGGCTGCGGCGCCTGCATCGCGGCTGAAGCCGCTCCTACAGAGGACAGCAGGTTCGCGGAAATACAAAAAGGGCACCCGAAGGTGCCCTTTCTTTCATGCCGCCGAACTCAGTTCAGCGCAGGCTTGTCGCCATTGATCGGGATGCGCTTGGCCTTGGCCTCTTCCGGCACCACGCGCAGCAGCTCGATGCTGAGCAAGCCGTTGGCCAGGCCCGCGCCCTTGACCTCGATATGGTCGGCCAGGCGGAACGACAGCTTGAAGGCGCGCTGGGCGATGCCCTGGTGCAGGTAGGTGACCCCTGCCGCGCCGTTGTTTTCGCGCTTGCCGCCGGTCACGGTCAGGACGCCTTTCTCGACCTGCAGGTCGAGGTCGTGCTCCTGGAAGCCGGCTGCGGCAACCACGATGCGATAGTGGTCTTCACCGTGCTTTTCCACGTTGTAGGGCGGGTAGCTGCTACCGGCCTCGTTACGGGCGGCGGCTTCGAACAGGTCGTTGAAACGGTCGAAACCCACGGAATTGCGGAAAAGTGGTGCGAGAGAGAAAGCGGTAGTCATGGTCATGAACTCCTGAGATTCAGCAAGTTAAGTCACTACGCGACCCGACTTCGGCATCGCGTACTCAAGAGATATGGCCGGACCATGGGCTTTCAAGGGGCGTAAGAAAAATTTCTACCAGGTTCGCCGGCAAGCCGGCTCCTACGGGATCGCGGTAGGAGCCGGCTTGCCGGCGAACCTTTCAGGCGACACATTCTTCACGCACCGGCATATCGCCCCCCAGCAAACGACTGATCCGCTGGCAATCATCCTCACGACGCAGCTCGGCGAACAACACCACCGCTTCGGGGTAACTGCGCGTCAGCATTGCCAGCCACTGCTTCATCCGCCCCGGCGCATAACGCGGCGACAGCTTGTCCTGGGCCTGGCGCCAGAACTCACGCAGCAGCGGCAACAGGTCGTCCCACCCCATCGGCTGGTACTCCACGCCATCACGGGCCGCCGCAATCTGCAACGCCAGGTCCGGCCGGGAAACCAATCCGCGCCCCAGCATGATGTCCGTGGCGCCACTGACCTCGCGGCAGCGCCGCCAGTCATCGACGGTCCAGATCTCGCCATTGGCGAACACCGGCACCTTGACCACATCCTGTACCCGCGCCACCCATTCCCAGTGCGCCGGCGGCTTGTAGCCCTCGACCTTGGTCCGGGCATGCACCACAAGATGCTCGGCACCGCCCTCAGCCAGGGCCGTGGCGCAATCCAGGGCGCCATCCGGGGTTTCGAAACCCAGGCGCATCTTGGCGGTCACCGGGATATGCGCCGGCACCTGGCGGCGCACTTCGCGCACGATGGCGTGCAGCAGCTCAGGCTCCTTGAGCAACACCGCCCCGCCGCGGGACTTGTTCACCGTCTTGGCCGGGCAGCCGAAGTTCAGGTCGATCACCGGCGCACCCAGCTCGCAGGCCAGCACCGCGTTCTCGGCCAGGCATACCGGGTCCGAACCGAGCAATTGCACACGCATCGGCACGCCTGCCGCAGTGCGCGCGCCCCGGCGTAGCTCAGGGGCGAGCTTGTCGAACGAAGACGCCGGCAACAGGCGGTCGCAGACCCGGATGAACTCGGTGACGCACCAGTCGATGCCCCCCACCCGGGTCAGGACGTCGCGCAGGATGTTGTCGACCAGCCCCTCCATCGGGGCCAGGGCAATTTGCATGGAAGTGTCTCGGTACGAAAAAGGGCGGCAGTCTAGCAAAAAACCGCCCCGCTTCAGTTGCCGATCAGCGCCGGGCCATAACCGTCGAGGAACTCCGCCGGCATGCGCCGGGGCTTGCCGCTGGACAGCTCGATACAGGCGAAGGTGGTCTGCGCGCGCAGCAGCGTGACGCCATCGCTCGGGCGCTTGAGCTGGAAGCGGCGGGTCATGCGCAGGCGCTGGTCCCAATCGATGATCCAGGTGGCCAGTTGCAGCTCATCGTCCTCATAGGCTGCGGCCAGATAGTCGATCTCGTGGCGGACCACCGCCATGGCGCGGTCAAGGCGCCGGTACTCGGCCAGGTCCAGCCCCAGGCGCTGCGAATGGCGCCAGGCACAGCGCTCCAGCCAGGTAACGTACACGGCATTGTTGGCGTGGCCGAGGCCATCGATATCCTCGTTGCCGACGCGCAGGTCGATGACGAATGGTGCTGCCAGATCCCAGCTCATGCCCGCTCCCACAGGGTATTGGTGAACGGGCAGAGTGTAACGGAAGCTCAGGCGCTTTGCCGCACGCGCTGGGTGGAGCGCGCCAGCAGTTCCAGCACCGCCTGGCCCAGGCGCGGGTCGGCCAGCACCCGCAGATGGCCGCCCGCCTCCAGCATCAGCAGGCGGCTGTCGAACCAGGCCTTGTGGATAAGCGGCGCCTCGCTGGCCGACACCAGGGTATCGTCCTCGGCATGTACCACCAGACCCGGCAGGTCCAGCTGGTAACCACTGACATCCAGGCGCGCCACCTGGATGCCGACATCCCGCTCCACCTGGCGAATGAACGCCGCCCGCGCCCGCGCCGGCAACCCCAGGTGCCGGGCAAAACCGCGCAGCACGCCCAGCAATTGGGCCGGCGCGGCGATGCTCACCGCCGCCTCCGTGCGCAAGCCCCATTGCAAGGCCAGCATCAGGCTGGCGCCGCCCATCGAATGGCCGACCACCGCGCGCAAGGGTGGCAGTTCGGCGGCAGCCTCCAGCAACGCCCGGGCAAACAGCACGACATGGGCCTGATTACCCGGCGAATGACCATGGCCTGGCCCTTCGAGGGAAACCACGGTGTAACCAGCGTCGACCAGGGTTTCGATCAAGGCGGCGAACTGGGTCGGCCGCCCTTCCCAACCGTGCATCAACAGCACGGTCGGCCCCTGCCCCCAACGCAGCGCCGACAGCCCGAAGCGCAGGGTGATGCGCTCGGCCCGCGCCAGCAACGGTAGCTCCCAGGGCTTGGGCGGCAGCGTGCGCGGGGTCATGAAGGCCCGGCGCATCTTGCCGGCGACATGCTCGGGGACCAGGTGGCCAAGGGTGCCGTTGACGCCACGAATCCAGCTCAGGGTACTCATCGCCTTGCTCCAGGGGACAGGTTGTTCAGATCACCGCCGACTTGGCGGCACGCAGGACACGGTCGGACAGCTCACCCGGCCCGAGCGCCCGAGCCACGGCCAGGCCGCCCACCATCAGGGCGAAGTCGGCCAGGGCCTTGTCGATGTCTTCGGGGCGGTCGACCATTTGCGCGGTCATCAACTCGATATGTTCGGCCAGCACCTCGCGGAATGCCGGCGGCAAGCGTTGCATTTCACCAATCGCGCTGGGGATCGGGCAGGCCTGTACCTCGGCGTCGCGATGCTTGCGCGACAGGTAGAAGGCAGCCGCCAGGGCCCGGCGCTCGGCGCCATCCAGGCTTGGGTCGACCTTGGCCAGCAATCCACGACGCTCGCCCAGCAACTGCCGGAACGCCTCGAGCATGAGCTCGTCCTTGCTGTCGAAGTGGGCGTAGAAGCCCCCTACCGTCAAACCCGCGGCGCCCATCACCTGGCTGACACTCGGGTCAGCCGGGCCATGCTGGATCAAGGCGCTGCGGGCGGCTTCGAGAATCCGCTCACGGGTCTTGCTCTTCTTGTCGCTCATGGCTCACCTCAAATATTATGATCAACATATTATGATCATAATATTTTATGGCAAGCGCTATTTGCACCCGCTGAGAGGGGGATCGAAAAATGTCTGGAGGGCAGAAAAAACAAAAGGCCCATTCAATAATCGAATGAGCCTTATAAGTCCCGCAAAACGCGGGTAAAAAATTGGCGTCCCCTAGGGGACTCGAACCCCTGTTACCGCCGTGAAAGGGCGGTGTCCTAGGCCACTAGACGAAGGGGACTTGACCTTCGTGCCGGGTCGCTTTCACGAACCGTGGCGGAAATGGTGGAGCTAAGCGGGATCGAACCGCTGACCTCCTGCATGCCATGCAGGCGCTCTCCCAGCTGAGCTATAGCCCCGAGTAAAACAAAAGGCTCATCCATCTGATGATGAGCCTTTCAACTCCCGCAAAACGCGGGTAAAAGTGGCGTCCCCTAGGGGACTCGAACCCCTGTTACCGCCGTGAAAGGGCGGTGTCCTAGGCCACTAGACGAAGGGGACGTAACCTTCGTGCCGATCCGTTTTCACGAACCGCGGCAAAATTGGTGGAGCTAAGCGGGATCGAACCGCTGACCTCCTGCATGCCATGCAGGCGCTCTCCCAGCTGAGCTATAGCCCCAGATTTCTAGCCTCTCGGCCCAGCGATATCTGAAACATCGCTTGTGCAAAACTGGCGTCCCCTAGGGGACTCGAACCCCTGTTACCGCCGTGAAAGGGCGGTGTCCTAGGCCACTAGACGAAGGGGACGAACCTTCTTACCTTCAAGACCCGTTTGCTGGAACCGGTCTTGCCTGGCAGCTTTTGCTACCAGTCGGAATTTGGTGGAGCTAAGCGGGATCGAACCGCTGACCTCCTGCATGCCATGCAGGCGCTCTCCCAGCTGAGCTATAGCCCCACAATGTCGCTTTGAACCGAAGCGCTGGCTGGGTGCCTGGCATTTCGTTTTCGTTCATCGCTGTGGACGGGGCGCATATTAAGATCGGATTGCAGGGCTGTCAAACGAATTTTTGAAAAAATTCAAAATTTTTTTCACAGATAACAATCACTTACCGCCCTGCCCCGATAATTCGGAGCGCCGCCGCCATGTAGGAGCGGCCTTGTGCCGCGAAAGGGCCGCATGGCGGCCCCAGCGTTTCATGCACTGATGCTGACATCCAGGGACCGCTTTATGGTCCTTTCGCGGCACAAGGCCGCTCCTACAGGATCGGTGAAAGCCGGATCAGGCGATATTCGCCAGCAGCTTTTCCCATTCCTTGTTTTCTTTCTTCGACACACCACCGAGCAGGTCAATGGCCTGGCGCAGGCGGTAGCGGGTCAGGTCAGGGCCGAGGATTTCCATGGCGTCGAGCACCGACACCGAGCTGGCCTGTCCAGTGATGGCGGCGAACATCAGCGGCATGGCATCACGCAACTTGAGCTCCAGCGACTCGACGACGGCCTGGATGCAGCCGGTAATTCGGTCCTTCTCCCACTGGCGCAGGCTTTCCAGCTTCCACAGGATCAGTTGCATCACCTGGCGTACCTGGTCGGCCGACAGTTTCTTGCTCTCGAACAGTTTTGCATCGAGCTTTAGCGCGCCTTCGAAGAAGAAGCCACCCAGCGGCGCGACCTGGCTGAAGGTCTCGACCCGGCCCTGTACGTGCGGGGCGATCTTCATCATGTAGTCACTGTTGAAGGCCCACTTCTGCACGCGCGCGGCGAACTCTTCCACCGGCAGCTCACGCAGCCACTGGCCGTTCAGCCAGGAGAGCTTCTCGATGTCGAAGATCGGGCCGCCCAGGGAGATGCGCGACAGGTCGAAATGCTCGACCATTTCCGCCAGCGAGAACTTCTCGCGCTCGTCCGGCATCGACCAGCCCATGCGGCCCAGGTAGTTGAGCATGGCTTCGGGCATGAAGCCCATGCGCTCGTAGAAGGTCACCGAGGTCGGGTTCTTGCGCTTCGACAGCTTGCTCTTGTCGGGGTTGCGCAGCAACGGCATGTAGCACAGCTTAGGCTGCTCCCAACCGAAGTACTCGTACAGCTTGATCAGCTTGGGCGCCGACGGCAGCCACTCTTCACCGCGCAGCACGTGGGTGATGCCCATCAGGTGGTCATCGACCACGTTGGCCAGGAAGTACGTCGGCAAGCCGTCGTTCTTCATCAGCACCTGCATGTCCATGCGGTCCCATGGGATCTCGACATCGCCACGGAGCATGTCCGGCACCACGCAGATGCCTTCGCTCGGCACCTTCATGCGGATCACGTGCGGCTCGCCAGCCGCCAGGCGACGCTGCACTTCCTCGTCGCTCAGCAGCAGGGCACGACCGTCATAGCGCGGGGTTTCGCCACGGGCCATCTGCTCGGCGCGCATCTGCTCCAGCTCTTCGGCGGTACAGAAGCAGTAGAAGGCATGGCCGGCCTCGACCAGTTCCTTGGCGTACTTGGCGTAGATCTCGCCACGCTCGCTCTGCCGGTACGGGCCGTGCGGGCCGCCGACGTCAGGGCCTTCGTTCCACTCGATGCCGAGCCAACGCAGGGCGTCGAAGATCTGCTGCTCCGACTCGCGAGTGGAGCGCAACTGGTCGGTGTCTTCGATCCGCAGGATGAACTCACCGCCGTGCTGCTTGGCAAAGCAGTAGTTGAACAGGGCGATGTAGGCGGTGCCGACATGGGGGTCGCCAGTGGGCGATGGCGCGATACGCGTGCGAACGGTGGTCATTGGGAGTCTCGAACGAAGATTGAAACAAAGGCTGGATGTTAGCAGGGAGCGGGCACCGGGCTCCAGCAATGGCGCTATCGTCACTTGTGACGGCGCCGGCTGCCGCTGTTAAATTTGCTTACATTTCTGGAATCCTGGTCCCCATGCCCGCCCAACTCAAACGCCGCCTGCTGATCTTCATCACCCTGGTGCTGCTCGTCGGCCTTGGCTTCCTCGCCCACTGGTACTTCAAGGGGCGCTTCTACGAAAGCACCGACAATGCCTATGTTCAAGGCGAGATCACGCGTATTTCCAGCCAGCTGGGGGCGCGTATCGATGAGGTGCAGGTGGAGGACAACCAGCACGTCAACAAAGGCGACCTGCTGGTGCGCCTGGAGGCCGCCGACTTCGAACTGGCCATCGAGCGCGCCCGTGCCGCCCTGGCCACCCGCGAGGCCGAACGGGTGCAAGCGCAGAGCCGCCTGACCCAGCAAGGCAGCCTGATCGCCGCCGGCCAGGCCCAGGTCGCCGCCAGCCAAGCCACCCTCGATCGCTCGCAGCTCGACCTGAACCGCGCCGAGGCCCTGCGCAAGCCCGGTTTCATCTCTGAAGAGCGGGTCACCACCCTGTCGGCAGACAGCCATGTCGCCCGCTCCCAGGTCGACAAGGCCCAGGCCGACCTCAAAGGCCAGCGCCAGCAGGTTGATGCCCTGACCGCAGAACTCAAGCGCCTCGACGCACAGATCGCCAATGCCCGCGCCGACCTGGCTCAGGCTGAGCTCAATTTGACCCGTTGCGAGATCCACGCGCCGATCAGCGGCACCATTGGCCAGCGCAGTGCGCGCAACGGCCAGGTGGTGCAGGCCGGCGCCTACCTGTTGTCGATCGTCCCCGACGAAGCCATCTGGGTACAAGCCAACTTCAAGGAAACCCAGATTGGCAGGATGCGCCCCGGCCAACACGCCGAACTGGTGTTCGACAGCTATCCCGACACCCCCATCGAAGGCCGCGTGAACAGCCTGTTCGCCGCCTCCGGCGCCCAGTTCAGCCTGCTGCCACCGGACAACGCCACCGGCAACTTCACCAAGGTGGTGCAGCGCATTCCGGTCAAGCTGACCTTCGCCGCCGACAACCCGCTGCATGGCCGAATCCGCCCAGGCATGTCGGTCACCGCCACAGTCGACCTGCGTAATGGGGATGCGGATGGCCGGTGACCAGCTCCTGCGGCCCACCGCCGAGCCAACCCGGCGCGACTGGATCGCGGTAATGAGCGTGATGCTTGGCGCCTTCATGGCGGTGCTGGACATCCAGATCACCAACTCCTCGCTCAAGGACATCCAGGGCGCGCTGTCGGCGACCCTGGAGGAAGGCTCGTGGATCTCCACCTCCTATCTGGTGGCGGAGATCATCATGATCCCGCTGACCGCGTGGTTGGTGCAGTTGCTTTCAGCCCGGCGCCTGGCGGTGTGGGTTTCGCTGGGGTTTCTGCTGTCGTCGCTGCTGTGCTCGATGGCCTGGAACCTGGAGAGCATGATCGTGTTCCGCGCCCTGCAGGGGTTCACCGGTGGCGCGCTGATTCCCCTGGCCTTTACCCTCACCTTGATCAAGCTGCCCGAACACCATCGCGCCAAGGGCATGGCCATGTTCGCCATGACGGCCACCTTCGCGCCCTCCATCGGCCCGACACTGGGCGGCTGGCTGACCGAGAACTGGGGCTGGGAGTACATCTTCTACATCAACATCCCGCCCGGGTTGGTCATGATCGCCGGCCTGCTCTACGGGCTGGAAAAGAAAGCAGCCCACTGGGAATTGCTGAAAAGCACCGATTACGCCGGCATCGTCAGCCTGGGCATTGGCTTGGGCTGCCTTCAGGTTTTCCTGGAGGAAGGCCATCGCAAGGACTGGCTCGAATCGAGCCTGATCGTGGGCCTTGGCACCACCGCCCTGCTCAGCCTGATCCTGTTCGTGATCCTGCAGTTCTCCCGCCCTCACCCGCTGATCAACTTGCGCATCCTCGGTAACCGAAACTTCGGCCTGTCGAGCATCGCCAGCCTGGGCATGGGGGTCGGACTGTACGGCTCGATCTACCTGCTGCCGTTGTACCTGGCGCAGATCCAGGGCTATAACGCCCTGCAGATTGGCGAGGTGATCATGTGGATGGGCGTGCCGCAGTTGTTCCTGATCCCGCTGGTACCGCTGCTGATGAAGGTGATCCCGCCCAAAGTACTGTGCGCCCTGGGCTTCTGCCTGTTCGGCCTGGCCAGTTTCAGCTCGGGGGTGCTCAACCCGGATTTCGCCGGCCCACAGTTCAACCAGATCCAAGTGATCCGCGCCCTTGGCCAACCCATGATCATGGTGACCATCTCGCTGATCGCCACGGCCTTCATACAACCGCAGGACGCGGGGTCGGCATCGAGCCTGTTCAATATCCTGCGCAACCTCGGTGGCGCCATTGGAATCGCGCTGCTGGCGACGTTACTGGATGCGCGGACCAAGGTGTATTTCGACTACCTGCGCGAGGCGCTGGTGCCGAGCAACCCGCAGGTGGCGGAGCGATTGGCGCAGTTGGGCGAGCGATTGGGGAATGACACGGCGGCGCTGGCCAAGCTGAGCGAGATCACCCATCAGCAAGCGCTGATCATGGCGTACAACGATGCCTTCCACTTTGTCGGGATCGGCTTGGCGGTGAGCATGCTGGCGGTGTTGCTGACCAGGAAGTTGCCGCAAGGGCTGAAGGCAGGGGAAGCGCATTAGTTTGCAATCTGCCTGTTTGTAGGAGCGGCTTCAGCCGCGATGCAGGCAACGCGGTACCTGGCACCCGCTTTGCGGGTGATCGCGGCTAAAGCCGCTCCTACAGGGGTGGCGCCAAATCAATGAGTACGGTTGGCGAACCTGGGATGGATCAACCGGTAATCAGGCGCTCACGCAATTGCCCGATCTCGTCGCGCAACTGCGCCGCGGCCTCGAATTCCAGGTCGCGGGCGAACTGGAACATTTTCTCTTCCAACTGCTTGATGCGCTTGGTGATCTGCGCCGGCGTCTGCAACTCGACCTCGTAGCGCCCAGCCTCTTCCGCCGCCTTGGCCATGCCCTTGCGCTTCTTGCTGCGCGCACCTGGCACGGTGGCACCTTCCATGATGTCGGTGATGTCCTTGACCACGCCCTTGGGCACGATGCCGTTGGCCGTGTTGAAAGCGATCTGCTTCTCGCGCCGCCGTTCGGTCTCGTCGATGGCACGCTGCATGGAGCCGGTGATGTTGTCGGCGTAGAGGATCGCCTTGCCGTTGAGGTTGCGCGCGGCGCGACCGATGGTCTGGATCAGCGAGCGCTCGGAGCGCAGGAAGCCTTCCTTGTCGGCGTCGAGGATGGCTACCAGCGACACTTCGGGCATGTCCAGGCCCTCGCGCAGCAGGTTGATACCCACCAACACGTCGAACGTGCCCAGGCGCAGGTCGCGGATGATCTCCACACGCTCGACGGTG
The DNA here is from genome assembly GCF_023757525.1 of Pseudomonas sp. MWU13-3659. Lineage (NCBI taxonomy): Bacteria > Pseudomonadati > Pseudomonadota > Gammaproteobacteria > Pseudomonadales > Pseudomonadaceae > Pseudomonas > Pseudomonas sp. MWU13-3659. The sequence continues at coordinate 18,884 of NZ_JAMSHW010000046.1, forward strand.
TCGATGTCCGAGTGCAGATAGCGTACCCGCACATCGTGGTCGGCCAGGTAGTCGGTGAGGTCCTCGGCCATGCGCTTCGTCAGCGTGGTGGCCAGTACCCGCTCTCCCTGGGCGACGCGCTTGCCGATCTCCGAGAGCAGATCGTCGACCTGGGTGAGCGCCGGGCGCACCTCGACCTGCGGGTCGACCAAGCCGGTGGGACGCACCACCTGCTCCACCACCCGCCCGGCATGCTCGGCCTCGTAAGGGCCGGGCGTGGCGGACACGAAGATGGTCTGCGGGCTGACCGCCTCCCATTCATCAAAACGCATTGGCCGGTTATCCAGCGCCGACGGCATGCGGAAGCCGTACTCCACCAGCGTCTCCTTGCGCGAGCGGTCCCCCTTGTACATGGCCCCGACCTGGGGAACGCTGACGTGGGACTCGTCGATCACCAGCAACGCATCATCAGGCAGGTAGTCGTAAAGCGTCGGCGGCGGCGCGCCGGCGGGCCGACCCGAAAGGTAGCGTGAGTAGTTTTCGATGCCGTTGCAGTAACCCAGCTCGAGAATCATCTCAAGGTCGAAGCGGGTACGCTGCTCGAGCCGCTGCGCCTCCACCAGTTTGTTGTTCCGATGCAGGTATTCCAGGCGTTCCTTGAGCTCTTCCTTGATACCCTCGACCGCCTCCAGCAGCGTCTCGCGTGGCGTCACGTAGTGCGATTTGGGGTAGAAGGTGAAGCGCGGCAACTTGCGGATGACTTCACCGGTCAGCGGATCGAACGCGGCGATGTTCTCCACCTCGTCGTCGAACAGCTCGATACGGATGGCTTCAAGGTCAGATTCAGCCGGGAAGACGTCAATCACGTCGCCGCGCACGCGGAAGGTGGCGCGGGCGAAATCCATCTCGTTGCGGGTGTACTGCAGGTCGGTCAGACGGCGCAGCAGGGCACGCTGGTCGAGCTTGTCGCCGCGGTCGACGTGCAGGACCATCTTCAGGTAAGTCTCGGGACTACCCAGGCCATAGATGCACGAAACGGTGGTGACGATGATCGCGTCGCGCCGCTCGAGCAGCGCCTTGGTCGCCGACAGGCGCATCTGCTCGATGTGGTCGTTGATCGAGGCGTCCTTCTCGATGAAGGTGTCCGACGACGGCACGTAGGCTTCGGGCTGGTAGTAGTCGTAGTACGAAACGAAGTACTCGACCGCGTTGTTCGGGAAGAATGCCTTGAATTCGCCATACAACTGGGCGGCCAGCGTCTTGTTGGGGGCCAGCACCATCGTTGGGCGCTGCACCTGCTGGATGACATTGGCGATGCTAAAGGTCTTGCCCGAACCGGTCACCCCGAGCAGGGTCTGGTGCGACAGGCCGGCGTCGATGCCCTCGACCATCTGGCGGATGGCTTCAGGCTGGTCGCCGGCCGGCTGGAATCGGGTGACGAGCTGGAACTCGGACATGACGAACCTCGTGGATGTCGCGGCAACTGTAAATTTAGCCAGTAGTCTATACCCAAATGCGGCGTGCGGGCGCGGGATTCAAGCCCGACCTGTGAGCGCTCATGACAATGGACCGGGCAAATCGACCAATGGTCGAAAAATATTTGCGCAAACAGCCGTAAAAGCTGCGCCAGACTGTCGCAGTGACCGATCGGTATCACTATACTGACTCCCCGTTTGTGCACCGCTTCAGTGCATTCGGCTGGAGCGTGGCGACCCCTATCACTCTCCTATTCAGAGCCAAGGTAACAATGAGCCTGTTTTCCGCAGTCGAGCTGGCACCCCGCGACCCCATCCTGGGCCTCAACGAAGCATTCAACGCCGACCCACGCACTGACAAAGTCAACCTGGGCGTAGGCGTCTACTGCAATGAGGAAGGCCGCATCCCGCTGCTGCGCGCGGTGATCGAAGCCGAAACCGCCCGTGCCGCCCAGCACGCCTCCCGCGGCTACCTGCCGATCGACGGCATCGCCCAGTACGATCAGGCCGTGCAGAAGCTGATCTTCGGTAAAGCGTCGCCGCTGCTGGCCGAAGGCCGCGTGGTCACCGTGCAGGCTGTCGGCGGTACCGGCGCTCTGAAGATCGGTGCCGACTTCCTCAAGCGCCTGCAGCCAGGCGCCGTGGTCGCCATCAGCGACCCGAGCTGGGAAAACCACCGCGCCCTGTTCGAAACCGCTGGTTTCCCGGTGCAGACCTACCGCTACTACGATGCAGCCAGCCACGACGTCAACCGCGCCGGCATGCTCGAGGACCTGAACAAGCTGCCGTCCGGCTCGATCATCGTCCTGCACGCCTGCTGCCACAACCCGACCGGCGTCGACCTGTCGCTGGACGACTGGAAGAACGTGCTGGAAGTGGTCAAGGCCAAAGGCCACGTGCCCTTCCTCGACATGGCCTACCAGGGCTTCGGCGCCGGCATTGCCGAAGACGCCTTCGCCGTGCGTCTGTTCGCCGAGTCGGGCCTGGAGTTCTTCGTCTCCAGCTCGTTCTCCAAATCGTTCTCGCTGTATGGCGAGCGCGTCGGCGCCCTGTCGATCGTCACCGGCTCCAAAGACGAAAGCACCCGCGTGCTGTCGCAGGTCAAGCGCGTGATCCGCACCACCTACTCCAACCCACCGACCCACGGCGCCAGCATCGTCGCCGCCGTGCTCAACAGCCCCGAGCTGTGCCAGATGTGGGAAACCGAGCTGGCCGAAATGCGCGAGCGCATCCACGGCATGCGCAAGCAGATGGTCCAGCTGCTGGCCGAATACGGTGCCAACCGTGACTTCAGCTTCGTCGGCCGCCAGTGCGGCATGTTCTCCTACTCGGGCCTGACCGTGGAGCAGGTGACCCGCCTGAAGAACGAGTTCGGCATCTATGCACTGGACACCGGCCGCATCGCGGTCGCCGCGCTGAACCAGAGCAACATCCACGTGGTCACCAAGGCCATCGTCGAAGTGCTGTAACTGCTTGATTGTCTTGGGGGAAGCTTGACTTCCCCCAAGCAAGCGGTAAGATGCGCACAGATTCCGCGATAGCTCAGTCGGTAGAGCAAATGACTGTTAATCATTGGGTCCCTGGTTCGAGTCCAGGTCGCGGAGCCAAACACTGAAAACCTCCAGATGCGCAAGCACTGGAGGTTTTTTCTTTTGTGCCCCGCCTTCTTGTGTTCCCCCTCCCCTGGACTATCGTCAGCGTGCGCATCCGGCGCAGCAACGACAGGGAGTCATCATGGATAGCACACGCAATGCCCAAGAGGCTGTGGAACGTGTTGCCGACCAGGCCATCCTGGCCGCCCAGCAAGGCACGTTCGCAGTAGGCGGCTGCATCATCGAGAACGCCACCGGCAAAGTATTGGTAAGCATGCACAACAATGTGTTGCAGCCCTACCCCGGCAGCAATGCGCAACCGCCCTTCCTGCCCCACGACCCGACGGCCCACGGCGAACGGCAACTGGTGCAGTGGTATTACGACAACCGGCACGAACTGAAGCTGCCCGAGCCCAACAAGCTGACCGTGGTGACCACACTGGACCCCTGCGCGATGTGCGCAGGCTCGCTGCTGACCGCTGGCTTCAATGTGGCCGTCAGCGCCATCGACACCTATGCCGGGGTCAACTACAACAGCCAGTTCGACTTCCCCACCTTCCCACCCGCCTTGCGGCAAAAGGCGCAGGCGAGCTGGGGCTACTACGCGGTGGACGCCCCCATCAACCGCCCGTATCAGGGCTCGCAAGGCCCCGTCTACGCGAATCAGAAAGTCGACGCCCGGGTGTTCAGCCTGACCGGCTCGATCTTCGACGCCAGCGTCAATACGGTGCGCGAGGCGAGCAACAACAGTGGCCTGCCGCCTTCCGAACTGAAGAACCCGGCGACACTGCCAGCCACCAGCGCAGTTCGTCAGGCACTGACCAAGCTCAGCAAATGGGCGCTGACCGTGCAAAGCGACAACCCGCGCATGCCCGGCGTGGAGCTGGCCAAGCCACTGACCGAGACCGCCGCGGCATCCGACAGAACCAACGCAGTGGCATTGCTCGACCCGTTCGGCAACCTGCTGGCCTGCCTGGGCGGCCAAGAGGACCAGTCACCCATTCGCACGGCGTTCATGGAAACGACGCGCCAGTACGCCCTGATGCGCTGGACCCTGATGAACGACAACAACCCGCAGGTGCGCGCCGAGGCAGAGCAATACCTGACCCACCCCAAGTACGGCACCTTCGTGTTCCTGTACATCCCGGACCCGAGCACCAGCGAAGCGGTGATGACCTTCGGCGCCTATGGTTCGACCATGGAAGGGCCGGTGCCTCAGTCGTTCCCGTCCAATCTGCAATATGTGTTGCTGCATGACGGCGTCACCTCGCAGGCTGTGGCGCAACTGGCGCAGAAGCTGCCGCCCTTCTACACCCAGAGCGTGCAGGTAGCCCCCAGCCAGGTGCTGGACCAGGGCCTGATCAACGCAGCAAAGCAAGCGCTGTAACGCCTGCGATCGCTTAACGGGACAGGGGCTCGGTCACTGGCCGCCCCTCGTCCACCAGGCTCCATACCAGCAGCTTGGCTGGCTGGGTCTTGCTGGCGTTGCGTGAAACGCTGTGCACAGTGCCTGGGGCCTCATACCAGAACTCTCCTGCCTTGTAGGTCTTCTCCGGCTCGTCGTTGAGTTTCGATGTCACCGCCCCTTCCAGAACGTAGGCCATGACCGCACCCGGGTGCTGATGGGCGGGTGACGCCTGGCCGGGAGCGTAGCTGACCGTCAGCATCACCGCTTTCTTGCCCGGAGCGTTGGTGGGCAGTTGTTCCTGGAGGATCTTGACCTGATCGGGTTTGTCACCGTGGGCCCAGGTGGTCGAAATCGGTGCCAGCAAGCCTAACGCCAGCAGGGCAACGGGAAGGTGGATAGATCGCATGAGGGCTTCTCCTGTGGTGTGTGCCAGCAGGTTAAGCCCAAGACGGCGAGCGACAAACGGCCAATTCGGTGAAAAAGCGGGAGGCCGATTGCCTGCTTGTACTAGGGTGCTACCAGCCAACCCAACCAGATAGCCATATCCCGGGAACATGCCCCACAGGTGTCGGTTGGCTTTGGCTTTGGCTTTGGCGATCAAGAGATTAGCGGCACCTTCAGCT
>NZ_JAMSHW010000047.1:0-23730 GCF_023757525.1 Pseudomonas sp. MWU13-3659
GCCTTGCCGGCGAATGGGGCCATGCAGCAATGTGAATCACCCCGTAATATGTGTCGGATATCCCGCGAGGGTAGTCTCACCCTCTAGATCAAACGGAACCGCCCCTGATGCGGGCGTTTCCCCAGCCTAAACCTGACGAGGTACAGACATTGGCCATCATTCATCCCAAGGTTCGCGGTTTCATCTGCACCACGACTCACCCCAAGGGCTGCGAGCTCAACGTCCGTGACCAGATCGAAGCCACCCGCAAGCTGGGCGTGCGCGAGGATGGTCCGAAGAAAGTCCTGGTGATCGGCGCCTCCAGCGGCTACGGCCTGGCCGCGCGCATCACCGCGGCATTCGGCTTCAAGGCCGACACCCTGGGCGTGTTCTTCGAAAAACCAGGCACCGAGACCAAGGCCGGTACCGCCGGCTGGTACAACGCCGCCGCCTTCGACAAGTTCGCCAAGGCCGAAGGCCTGTACAGCAAGTCGATCAACGGTGACGCCTTCTCCGACGAAGCCCGCGCCAAAGTGATCGAGCTGATCAAGAACGAAATGGGCGGCCAGGTCGACCTGGTCATCTACTCCCTGGCCTCGCCGGTGCGCAAGCTGCCGCAGACCGGTGAGCTGGTGCGTTCGGCACTGAAACCGATCGGTCAGCCGTACAAGTCGACCGCCATCGACACCAACAAGGACACCGTCATTGAGGCCAGCATCGAGCCGGCCACCGAGCAGGAAATCGCCGACACCGTCACCGTCATGGGTGGCCAGGACTGGGAGCTGTGGATCGACGCCCTGAACGCCGCTGGCGTGCTGGCACCGCAGGCCCGCACCGTGGCCTTCAGCTACATCGGCTCCGACATCACCTGGCCGATCTACTGGGACGGCGCGCTGGGCAAGGCCAAGCAGGACCTGGACGAAACCGCCCAGCGCCTGGGCAAGAAAGTCGGTGGCAGTGCCAACGTTGCGGTGCTGAAGTCGGTGGTTACCCAGGCCAGCTCGGCCATCCCGGTGATGCCGCTGTACCTGTCGATGGTCTTCAAGATCATGCAGGAGAAGGGTATCCACGAAGGTACCCAGCACCAGCTGGACCGCATGTTCCGTGACCGCATGTACCGTGCGGACGGTGCGCCGGCGGCCCTGGACGACGAAGGCCGTCTGCGCCTGGACGACTGGGAACTGCGTGATGACGTGCAGGACGCCTGCCGTGCCATGTGGCCGAAGGTGACCACCGAGAACCTGTTCGAGCTGACCGACTACGCCGGTTACAAGAAGCAGTTCCTCAACCTGTTCGGCTTCGAGCGCGCTGACGTCAACTATGACGAAGACGTGGCCACCGACGTGAAGTTCGACTGCGTCGAGCTGTAAGGCCTTCTGGTTGTTCGCCGGCAAGCCGGCTCCTACGGAGAACGCGCCGATCCTGAGATTGGCGCAACGTTCGTAGGCGCCGGCTTGCCGGCGAAAGGGCCCTTTTGCTAGCGTTGGCGCACAACCGCAGGGAGCGCGCCATGAGCAGCCTCACTCAACCCGCCACCGCCTTTCGCCACACCGCCGCCGACGGCTACAGCCTCGGAGGCTTCCGCTGGCGCCACGCCACACCCGACCGCCAGCGCCCGCTGGTGATCATCAACGCCGCCACCTCGGTGCGCTGCCGCTACTACTCCCGTTTCGCCGACTACCTCTTTGCCCAGGGCTTCGATGTGCTGACCTACGACTACCGTGGCATCGGCGAGTCGCGCCCGGCATCGCTGCGCGGGTTCCAGGCCAGCTGGAGCGACTGGGGGCGGTTGGATTTCGAGGCCATGCTGCAACTGGCCGCCGCCGAGCACCCTGGCCAGCCGGTGCATGTGGTCGGGCACAGTTTCGGTGGCTGGGCGCTGGGGTTGGCGCCGTCCGCGGCGCAGGTCAGGCATGCGGTGCTGGTGGGCGCGCAGTTCGCTTATTGGCGCGACTACGCGGCGGACCAGCGCTGGCAATTGTTTGGCAAGTGGCATGTAGTGATGCCGCTGCTGACGCGAGTGTTCGGCTACTTTCCGGGCAAGCGCCTCGGTTGGCTGGAGGACACCCCGGCAGGGGTGGTGCGTGACTGGAGCACCCGCACGCCACGCTACGAGCAGCGCCCCAGTGGGCGCTCGCTTGAAGCGCCGCCGTTCGCCCAGGTCCAGGCCGCCACCTTGGCCATCAGCCTGACTGACGACCCGTTCGGCACGGTGGCCGCGACCGAGCGCCTGTTGGGTTATCTGAACGGTGCCGTGCGCAGGCACCTGCGGCTGGCGCCTGTGGATATCTCGGTCGAGGCGATCGGCCATTTCGCCTTTTTCCACGACCGCTTCCGCGAAAGCCTGTGGCCGATCGCGTTGGGCTGGCTGCAACATGCCAACCTCCCCACCAACACCCCAGGCCGCGTCCTGTAGGAGCCAGCCTTGCTGGCGATGCAAGGCGCAGCCTTGCCCTGCATCACACGGACGCTTTCGCCAGCAAGGCTGGCTCCTACAGATGAGCGTGCGGCTTCAGGCCAGGCGCGTCAGCGGCTGCGCTGCGAACTTCACACCGGCCAGCCCGTGCTTGATCAGCGCACGAATATTGCCATGGTCGCTACCCTCGGGCGTGGCCACCACGCTGCGGTAGTGCTCGCCGAAGGCCAGCAGCGCTTCCTGGTCGCTCAACCCTTCCAGCAGGGCCAGGCCCAGGGTCTTGCACGAGCCTTCGTTCTGACCGGCGGCATTGTGCACGTCGCCGTTGTCGAAAGCCTGGGGCTGGTAGCTGTAGTGGGCGGCGACGAAGGCCAGGGTGTCGGCAAACAGGTGTTCGCCGCTGGCGAGGCTGCTGCGCAGGGTGTTCAGGTCAGTCACGGGGTTTTCCTTGTTCGAACGCCGCTTGCTGCTCGGCGCTGGCTTCTTTCTGGTGGAGGGCTTTCCACTCGTTGTAGGGCATGCCGTACACCTGCTCGCGGGCATCGTCCAGGCTCTGTTCGATCTGGCGATCGTCGGCGGCGGCCTTGAGCCATTTCGACAGGCAGTTGCGGCAGAAGCCGGACAGGTTCATCAGGTCGATGTTCTGCACGTCGGTGCGCTTCTGCAGATGGTCGACCAGGCGCCGGAACGCGGCGGCTTCGAGTTCGAGCTGTTGTTGCGGGGTCATGGGCGTCTCTCAGGTCATGCGGTTCTTCAGATGGCGGCCACCGTTGATGACCACCTGGCTGCCGGTGCTGTACTGGCTTTCGAGCAGGAACAGCACGGCGTCGATCAGCGGGCGGGCGCCGGGTTCGAATTCGAGCAGGGCTTTCTTCAGTGTCTGCTGGCGGTACTGCTCGTCGCCACCTTCCTTGAGAATGAGCAGGCCCGGCAGGATACCGTTGACACGCACCTTGGGCGCGTACTTTTCGGCGAACGACAGCACCATGTTCTGCAAGGCCGCCTTGGTGGCCGCGTAGCCGATGTGGCTCTTGCTGCCGCGCGAGGAGGTCTCGTCGCAGATATGGATGATGTCGGCCTTGTCCACCTTGGCCAGCAGTTCGCCGAGGGCCAGGTTGAGGTGGTAGGGCGCCTCGACGTGCAGGCGGAACATGGTGTCGAGGTTGTCGAGGCCGTCGTCGAGCCACAGCGAGGCGTTGTGGATGATCGCGCGCAGGCCGTCGTAGTGGCTGTGCAGGTGGTCGATCAGGGCCTGGCGGTCGGCGGCTTGTGTCAGGTCGGCCTGGAACTGCCGGATGTTCGGGTGCGGCGCCTGCGGGTGCAGGCTGCGGCTGGCGCTGACCACCGTATGGCCGGCCTGTGCCAGCTCAAGGGCCAGGGCCAGCCCGACGCGCTGGCTGGCTCCGGTGATGAGGATTGGGCTGTTCATGTGCGGGGCGGTCTGTTCGTCTGTCCGTGCGTGATGCCCCAGCATACCCGAACTGCGTGGCCTTGCGAGCCCGAGCCTCAGCGGCTGCGCAGGCCCCTGGGGCGCTCTTGCTCCGGGCGTGGGGCCGGGTTCAGCCAGCCGGCCAGCAAGCGGGTCGACAGGGGGATGAACAGGTACACCATGACCGGCGTCAGGGCCAGGGTGCTGAGCAGCACGCGGGGCAGCAGGTCAAGCGGTGCCAGCCAGTGGCCGAACAGCAGGTTGAACAGCAACGAGACCGGGAAGAACGCCAGCCAGATGGCCGTGGCCTGCTTCCAGCGCGGCGGCTTTTGCACCATGTTGGTGCCGAACCAGTCGTCGATACCACTAACGCGCCTCTCTTTGGGGCGTTCGAACAGGCCGTCGCCGCGTTGCAGCCAGGCGCGGCGCGAGGCGGAATGTTCCCAGGCGTGCAGTGTTTGTTCGTCGGTGAAGCGGAAGATGATCTGGAATTCATCGCCGTCGGTAGGTGGGGCGAGGATGCCCGAGCCGAGATAGCCGGGGAAGTCGGTGGCCAGCTGCTCGCCTTCGTGCAGCCAGGCCAGCAGGTCCTGGTAGCGGCCATGGGCGGCGCGGCGCGACACCATCAGGGTGACGGGGGTAGACATCGTGTATCTCCTGGCGACGGGGCTGGCGGGTAGCCGGCTCCTCTTCATGCGCGGCCCGGGGTGGTGGGCAGCGCAGGCGTGCTTGCAAGAATCGGGCACGGATTATCGCCGATCGATCATGACCGGTCAGTTTCAGCCGTCGGGTGGTCGTCAGACCGCGAGGGGCGCCTGGGCGTGCAGCTCGGGGTGGGCCTGGCGATGGGCCTGCAGGATGTATTCGCGCAGGCGCTCGATCTCTTCGGCGGGGCTGTGCGACAGGTCATAGGCCGCCAGCCGCGGGCCGATGCGCCGGCGCAGCGTGCCGTGCAGGCCGATTGCCGGGATGCCTTCGGGGGCGAAGTGCAGGTCGAACTGCGCGGGGGCGGTACTGCGGTCGCGTACTTCCAGCAGCACACCCTTGAACGAGATGTCGCGAACCCACAGCGCGCTTTGACGGTGGTGACCGTCCAACAGTGGCGCGGGTTGTTCCAGCGACAGGCGCCAGGGCCGCAGCATGGGGCCGTCTTCGTAGATGTCCGGCGAACCCAGCTGCAGGTGCAGGGCGTGGAACTCGTCCTCGACCAGTTGCAGCGGGAAGCTCAACTGCTGGTTGTTGAAGCTGGCCTGCAGCGTGACTTGTTCGTTGGCCACCAGGCGGGTGAGCAAGTCCTTGAGACGACGGTCGCCGTTGACCAGCAGGCTCGACATGGGGTCGGCCAGGTTCAACTGCGGCGAATGCTGCATGTCCTGGATGAAGTCCAGCTCGTCCTGGGAGAGGAGGGCGTCTGCTTGCATGGTCGAACTCGAAGGGGCGATCGGTATGGGCGATTTCTTCACGGCGATGGACAGCGGTATATGGGCTTGGTTCATGCCACTGGTCGGATCGCGGTTCGATCCGACGGGCGCCTGTGACTTTTGGCGGAGGCGGCCTTTTGCCACTGTCGGATGCTAGTATCCTACGTTTTCACTCAGTTTCGGAATCCTCACCCGATGAAAGTCGCCATTATTTCCGGTTCGGTGTATGGCACCGCCGAAGAAGTCGCCCGTCACGCCGAGTCCCTGCTCAAGGCGGCAGGCCTTGAAGCCTGGCACGCCTCCCGTGCCACTCTGCAGGATCTCGAGGGCTTTGCCCCTGAAGCGTTGTTGGCCGTGACTTCGACCACCGGTATGGGCGAGCTGCCCGATAACCTGATGCCGCTGTTCAGCGCCATCCGCGACATCCTGCCAGCAGCATGGCGTGGGTTGCCGGGCGCGGTGATCGGCTTGGGCGATTCGAGCTATGGCGATACGTATTGCGGGGGCGGCGAGCAGATGCGCGAGTTGTTCGCCGAACTGGGGGTGCGTGAAGTGCTGCCGATGCTGAGGCTCGATGCCAGCGAGACCGTGACGCCGGAAACCGATGCCGAGCCGTGGTTGGCGGAGTTCGCGGCAGCGCTCAAGGGCTGATGCGGTGCACCTGTAGGAGCGGCTTCAGCCGCGATGGAGGCAACGCGGTGCCTGGCACCCGCTTTGCGGGTGATCGCGGCTGAAGCCGCTCCTACAGGGGTGGGGCGAGCCAAATAGATGTTTAACGTGGCTCCCGTAACAACGCCAGCCACGCCTGCGCCGCCCGTGACAGATACGCCCCCCGCCGCCAGATGAAGGCGATATCCCACTTCAGGTAATCCGGCGCCCGCAACGGCAGGCGCACCACCCCGGGCCGCTCCAGCGCTCGCGCCACGATGGCCGGCAACAGCACCACGCCCTGGCCCGCCGCCACCAGTGCGGCGAGAAAGTCCGCCTGGCCACTGCGCCCCCCTTCCTTCGGCGTGAACCCCAGCTGCTGGCAGGCGCTGAGCAAGCGATCATTGAGCACGAAACTGCGCTGGTACAGCAGGAATGGCGTATCAGCCAGTTGCCCCAACTCGACCTCGGCCTGCCCCGCCAAGGCATGATCAGCCGGCAGCAGGGCCTCCAGCGCCTCGTTGCAGAAAGGTTGGTAGTCGAACGTCGGATCGCTCGGCGTCAAGCTACCCCCCAGCTCAAGTTCGCCACTCCTGACCGCTTGCTCGACCATGCGGCTGCCGCCTTCGAGCAATTGCACGCTGATATTCGGGTAACGCCGCCGGTATTCGGCGAACAACCCGGCGAAAAGAGCATCGCTGCCCAACAACGGCAGGCCGAGGCGCAGCTCGCCTCGGGCCAGTTGGCCGAGGTCGTCCAGCTCGTTGAGCAACTCCTGGCGCTGGCGCATCAGCGCTTCGCCGCGCTGCAGGACGATGCGTCCGGCGGCGGTCAGGTGCAGTTGCGAGCCTTGTCGCTCCAGCAAGGGCTGGCCGATGGCCTGTTCCAGTTGGGCGACCTGCTTGCTCACGGCCGATTGGCTGATGTGCAAAGTGCTCGCCGCCTGGGTGAAGCCGCCGCGATGAACAACTTCGATGAAGCTGCGCAGTTGTTTGAATTCCATGATTGCGATTCCATTTTGGAATGCCGATCAGTCTAACAATTCGCTTCTGGCCTAGGTGGCCGAATTCTACAATGGGCGCGTTGTCGAGGAACCCCCGCCCATGAATCCCGAAATGCTCAAGAAAACCCTCCGCCTGCTCGCCGAGCTGGCGGTGTTGCTCGCTCTGTTCCTGATCGGTGGCCAACTTGCCGCCTGGCTCGCCTGGCCGATCCCCGGCGGCGTGATGGGCCTGGCCTTGCTGCTGGCGTTGTTCGCCACCGGCGTGGTCAAGCCCGCCACCTTGCAACTGGGGGCCAAGTGGCTGATGGCCGAGATGCTGTTGTTCTTCATCCCGGCACTGATGAGCCTGCTGGACTACGGCAGCCTGCTGCGCAGCGAAGGCTGGCGCATCCTGCTGGTGATCGCCGTGAGCACCCTGCTGGTGATGGTGGTCACCGCCGTGACCGTGGAACTGGTATGCCGCTGGAGATTGCGCCATGAGCCTTGAGCCCATGCCGGTGTTCTGGCTCGCGCTGACCCTGGCGGCCTATCTGGCCAGCCGCTGGCTGTACCAACGCAGCGGGCGCTACCTGCTGTCGCCGTTGATCCTGGTGCCGGCGCTGCTGCTGGCGGTGGCCGTGCCGCTGCATACGGCCTATGCCGAGTACGCCCGCAACACCCACTGGCTGATGGGCGTGCTGGGCCCGGTGACCGTGGCCTTCGCCGTGCCGATCTGGCAGCAGCGGGCGCTGCTGGCCCGGCATTGGCCGGCGTTGCTGGTGGGCATGCTGGCCGGCAGCGTGGTGTCGATCGGCAGCTCGTGGGCGCTGGCGCACCTGCTGGCGCTGGACGAGTCGGTCAGCCTGTCGCTGCTGCCGCGCTCGATCACCACCCCGTTCGCCATGCCGGTGGCCCAGGACCTGGGGGGCGTGCCGGAGCTGACGGCGGTGTTCGTGATGTTCACCGGGGTGCTGGGCGCGCTGTTCGGCGGCGTGCTGCTGCGCTGGCTGCCGTTGCGCACGCCGCTGGCCCGTGGCGCGCTGTTCGGGGTCGGCGCCCATGGCGCGGGTGTGAGCCGGGCCCAGGAAGTAGGGCGCGAGGAGGGTTCGGTGGCCGGGCTGGTCATGGTCCTGACCGGCCTGCTCAACCTGTTGGCCGCGCCGTTGCTGGTCATGCTGCTGTGACCGTTCATGCCACTGACTCGCACGGTCATCAGGCTGGCTGCCAAGGCAACCTATCACCTTCGTAGGGGCTTCTAGACTGTGCCTCGACATAGAGAGCACATGTATGTGCCGAGGTGACTTGCAATGAACGCAGCCTTGCCCTATTCCGACACTCATTCCGACACTTACCCACCGGGACGACCGTGATGCCTCTGGCCGAGATTCCACTGTGCGTCTGGCGTACCCGGAGCAGGAGTTTCAGCTTCCGAGGCCAGAGCATCCGCTACTGGACGGCAGGGCAAGGAGAGCCACTGCTATTGCTTCACGGTTTCCCCACCGCCAGCTGGGATTGGCACTACCTGTGGGCACCGCTGACCCAACGCTACCGCGTGGTGGCTTGCGACATGCTGGGCTTCGGCGATTCGGCCAAGCCCCCGGACCACGACTACAGCCTGCTGGAGCAGGCCGACCTGCAACAGGCGCTGCTGGCCCACCTGCAGATCGACCAGCCGGTGCACCTGCTGGCCCATGACTACGGTGGCAGCGTGGCCCAGGAGCTGCTGGCGCGGCACCATGAGCAGCGCCTGGCCATCGCCAGTTGCGTGTTTCTCAACAGCGGGCTGTTCCCGGAAAGCTGCCGGGTGCTGCTGATCCAGAAACTGTTGCTCAGCCGCCTGGGCTGGCTGGTCGGGCGCTCGTTCGGGCGCGACGACCTGGTACGCAATGTCACCCAGGTCTACGGGCCCTGCACGCACCCCAGCGAGAGCGCGCTGGATGACTACTGGAGCCTGATCGCCGCCAATCATGGCCAGCGGATCCTGCACAAGCTGATCAATTTCCTGCCCGAACGTCGGGCCCAGCGCGAACGCTGGGTCAGCGCCTTGCAGCGCGCGAGCGTGCCGCTACGCTTCATCAATGGCGCGGTAGACCCGTTGTCGGGCGCGCACATGGTCGAGCGTTACCGGCAGGTGGTGCCGGAGCCGGACACCGTCGTGCTGCAGGGGATCGGCCATTACCCGCACACCGAGGCGCCGGTGCAGGTGCTACGTCATTACCTGGCGTTTCGTGAACAGCCGTTGAGTTTCATCCCGCAGAAGGTTGCCTGGTCGTGACCGGACGAACATCGCCGGGCGTTATCGCCCGGCATTCGCCACGGTGGGCTTGATTGCCCGGCGCCCATGGCAGGCGGAGACTGCTTGCATCCATCCATTGCCTGGAGCCCTGAGCATGAGCGAGCCGGTATGTCTGCAAGATCGAGTGGTGATTGTCACGGGGGCCGGTGGTGGCCTGGGCCGGGCCCATGCGCTGCTGTTCGCGGCAAGGGGCGCCAGGGTGGTGGTCAACGACCTGGGTGGCAGCACCCATGGCGAGGGCGCCAACGCCTCGGCGGCTGACCGGGTGGTGGCGGAGATCCGCGCCGCCGGCGGCACGGCGGTGGCCAACCATGATTCGGTCACCGATGGCGCACGCATCGTTGAGCAGGCCCTGGACAGCTTCGGCCAGGTCGATGTGCTGGTGAACAACGCCGGCATCCTGCGCGACAAGACCTTCCACAAGATGGAGGACAGCGACTGGGAGCTGGTCTACCGCGTGCATGTCGAGGGTGCCTACAAGCTCACCCACGCGGCCTGGCCACACCTGCGCGCGCAGAACTGGGGGCGGGTGATCTTCACCTCGTCCACGTCGGGCATCTACGGCAATTTCGGCCAGGCCAACTACGGCATGGCCAAGCTCGGGCTCTACGGCCTGACCCGCACCCTGGCCATCGAAGGCAGCAAGAACGGCATCCTGGTCAATGCCATTGCGCCAACCGGTGCGACCCGCATGACCGAAGGGCTGATCCCGCCCCAGGTGTTCGAGCGCCTCAAGCCGGAACTGATCAGCCCGCTGGTGGTGTACCTGGGCAGCGAACAGTGCCAGGACAGCGGCCAGTTGTTCGAGGTTGGCGGTGGCTGGGTGGGCAAGGTGCGCTGGGAGCGCAGCCTGGGCGTGGGCTTCGACCCGCGCGAGGGTTTCACACCGGAACAGGTGGCCGACAACTGGGGGCGGATCGGCGATTTCGCAGACGCGGTGCATCCGCAGGACAGCCTGCAGGCGTTGCAGCAGATGATGGCGAACTTGCAGCGGTTTCCGTTGGTGTAAGCAACATCTCTGGGAGGGCGCGACCTCTGTAGGAGCGGCTTGAGCCGCGATCACCCGCGAAGCGGGGCCAGCCCGCGTTGAATGCATCGCGGCTAAAGCCGCTCCTACAGAGGGTTTTGTTCTCTGCGCGATAGCAGCCCCACAGGGCATGAACATGCCGATGATTCTTGCAGAAATAAAAAAGGCCGCTGCAATCGCAGCGGCCAATCGAGACGTAGATCAAGGAGCTTCAAAATCAACGTCGGTGAATCATGGTGGCTCGAAAGGCGGGGGGGAGAGCGCTTCGTGCCGACCAGTGAGATAAGAATAAGCACTTGTTACTGTGGGAAAAATACCGGCTTCTGACATTCTCTATTACATCGTCCGTGATAATCCTTCCGTTTTCAGGGTGTAGAGCCAGAGCAATCTTTAGTCTGCGTAGGCTAGTTGAACTTTGGCCTGTCAGGCTTTCCCTCCTCCCTCCCTCTTTCACATTGTTCATTGTCCAGGCTCCTACACAAATATTGGAGAGTGAACATGAACCTCGAGCCGCTTTTCCTGGCTGAAATCGCCGATGCCGCTGACTTTCCCGGGCAGATGCTCGGTGCCGCCAACCTGAGCCACCTCGGTACGCAGGCACAGCAATTCCAGGACGATGTGCTCGGCGCGCTGGCCTTGAGCACGCTGGCGCTCCAGGCACAGCTGAGCAGCGCGCCAAGGCCGCCCGAGGACGTCGAGCAGTGGTGGTCGGAGCAGTCGGAGGTGTTATCCCAGCAGCTTCAGCATCACGTGGTGCTTGAGCTTCAGGCCTGGGCGATGCAACGCAGCACTGAAAGGCTGGCCATCGAGGCACTGTTGCCCAATGACCAGGCCAACCCGGCCATCGCTTCCGTCTCGCTGCGCACACAGGACGACCTGAGCATTCGGATTCCGGGCTGCGTGGCGATGCTTGCGCCTGGGGCTGACAGCGAGGCGCCCAAAGTGGTCTACGGTTTGGGCCTGGGTAAGTGGTTCGATATCGATCAGGACTTGGCCGAGCAGATGCTTTGGGATTTGAAGCAGGATGAGCAATGGTTAGCCAACTTGCTGCCGGAAGAACATGAGGCTTTGTCGAGCGCGGACGCCGTCGAGCTTGAATTCGAACCACTGGACGAGCCATTTGAAGACTATCTGATCCGGGACATGCAGGTGCTTCAGGCATGGCTGGTCGAGCAGGCCTTGGATGAGGAGGCGGGTGATATCGAGGCGGCGGTGTCGATGTACCCACTGGCCGAGCGGACCCAGAAGGCGGTGGCTGATCTGCTCGAAGCCTTCCGGCGCCGGCGGATGCCGGAGTGGATGCGCAACCTGTCGGACCCGGAGCGTGAGCGGATCGCCGAGCTCGACGAGGCGCTGGCCCAGGCGCAGGAGGCCCTTGTGCAGCACACCGGGCACACTGACTTTCACGGGTATGCCCTGGAGAAAATGAATGAATGGCTCGAGGCGGCCGGTGTCATGGAGGTTTCCGCGCAAGACATCGAACTGCACGTCAGCCATGACTTCGTTGCCGAGGGGCAGACGCATGCGACCAGCTTGCTGGAGTGGGTATGTGGCGGCGCCTATCTCGGGGATCACCTGACGGTGGCGTGCACCTGTGAAGACCTGCGGGATGTGTTGACGCCGGAGCATCTGGTGCAAATGGCGCAGGCGCTGGACCTTCAGGCGAGCTATGCCGAAATGGTCGAGAACGCTTACCGGGGGGATACCGCTGACACGCTGTTGCACAAAACGCTGGACGCCAAGCTGCGGCTCGCGGTTCAGGTGGCCGACTATCAAGGGCTCGATCGGCGTGGGGTGGCACTGCTCGAGGCTGCCTTGGAAGACGACTGGTCAGGCGCGTCGATAGGGGCCGCGCAGGTGTGCATCCTGCACGACGATCATCAGTTCACCCTCACCAATCACCTGTGCCTGAGCAACGACGATGACTACCTCCTCTACGCGCCTGGCTCGCCGAAAGGAGATTTCCGCTTTTTCACATCGAAGGAGGCATTGAGCCGCGGTGTGGGTGAGTTGACCGCCACTGCCGAAGGCAATGCCTATCTGTTGGCGCATGGGCAGCACGATGATCGTCGCGAGTTGGACAGGTTCCTTCAGGTGGTCCAGCTTCTGCCCGGCGCCTGGTCTGAGCAAACCTTGGCGTTGCAGGGGGCGCAGGTTAAAAGTTGGGAGAAAGTGGTTGATAAATGGGCGGTATTGAAGAGGGAGAAAATCAAGGATGACCTCAAGGCGATCAGGCCTGAAGCGTATCCTTATGCCGACGCGGACAAGCTGAAACGTGTGACGGACCTTGGCCATGAACTGCGGGTACTGGCGCTGGAATATCAGGCCACCGTGAACATCCCCACCGCCGAAGAGTACTTCCACAAGGCCGCGGATGACCTGCTCAATGTAGGGGGAGTGGGACCATGGATCGACCCCGACACCGTCGTGGTCGAGCAGGACGATGGGGAGAGGCAGGCGCTGGTCAGCCTGCTGATCGAGTCTGGGGAGAGTTTCCTCACACCCAGGGTCGCCCGGCTTCACTCCACCATCGGGCAGGACCTGTCGCACCTGAACAGGAGGGTGATCGAGCGCAGCATGCGCGAGCGCACGATCCAGAAGAACTATCAGGCCGAACTGGAGCGCCTCTACCTTGGTGACGACGAGCGAATCGACACCCCCGCGCTGGAGCTGCATCGGTACCTGTTGGGGTTGACCATGCAGCGTGATTGCCTGGTCGAGATCATGCGTGGATCACTCGAGGATCCGGCACATGTCCAGTGGCTTTCCGAGGTGTGTACGCAGTTCAACGAGGGTAGCTTCATCGAGGACTGCAAGCTGGCCGAGCTGATGATCAATGGGTGCCCGGTGCAAGGGGCTTATCTGCTTCAGTCCGACGCGGCGCGAGGCACGTTGGTCTATCTAAGCGATGGTCCACAAGGGCGGTCTTTGCTGACTGCATGGGACTTTGCCCAGCAATGGCAAGGGGACGACATCCAGGATTGGATGTTCAAACATATCCCGGTGGCGCAGGAGGAAAAAATCTATGCGCTGATCAGGGACCTTGAGGACGACAACGAGAACGATCCGACGGGGTTCAAGGGGCACCAGCGAATACTCTTCTCGTTGCGGACCTATCGCAATATCGACCACCTGGGGGCTTCGCTACGTGGCCAACTGCGGCAACTGCTCGATGAGGCCGAACGCAATGCCCGGGGTGTGTTGGCGCGTATCGGCTGGCAGATCTACTCGCACCTGTGGACGATCTTCAAGATCGTGACATTGCCATTTCCACCCGCGCGGCTGGCCATTGCGTTCGTCGATGCGGTCTACGCCTTCTACAAGGCGGCCGTGGCGCTTCGCGATGGTGATCAGTTCGAAGCGCTCAAACTCTATGTGACCGGCACGCTCGCCTTCCCTGGCATTATCGATGCGTTGAAACCGGTGGCGCAGGCGGTACTCATCGCGCCGGTCATGAAGGTTTGGTCGCATCTGTTCCCAGGCCCATCGTCGCCTTGGTTCAGCAAACTCAAGACGTTCATCCTGACCCACAAGCTGGAAAGACGAATCATCATGGAGATAGGCGGCGAAATCGTTTCGGGGCTCCACGAGAAGTTCGATAAGGAGTTGCTGCTCTACACCGCATACGTCGCCCTGGGACGCGAGCCTGATCGCCTGCCGGCCTAAGGCTGGTAACCCATCCGCCTGCTGACGGCCTCCACCGCCGCCAGCAGGCGCTGCGCCGCGGGCCCCTGTTCATCGGCATGGAAGATCGAAGTCGGCCCGACCACGGTCATCACTGCGGCGATCTGGCCCATGGCGTTGAATACCGGGGCGGACAGGGCGTCCACCCCAGGCATCAGCAAGCCGTGCACATGGTGCAGGCCGCGCTGACGGATCTGCGCCAGCAGTGCCGTGTAGTCGTCGGCAGTCTGCTGCCGCGCGGCCAGTTCCTGGTCGCGCAACTCGACAGTTTCCCGCTCCGGCAAGTGGGCGGCGAACACCAGCCCGGTGGAGGAACTCAGCAGCGGCAGCACCGAGCCGATCTGTGTCACCACTGTCACCGCGCGCACCGCCGGCTCGATGCTGACCACCGTCGCGCCCTGGTTGCCCCACACCGCGATGAAGCAGCTTTCGTTGAGTGCGTCGCGCAACTGCGACAGCGGCAACGCCGCCACCTTCAGCACATCGATGCTGCCCAGCGCCGCCATCCCCACCCGCAACGCCTCGCGGCCCAACCCGTAATGGTTGGTGGCCGGGTCCTGCTCGGCGAAGCCACTGGCGATCAGCGCCTGCAGGTAGCGGTGGACCTTGCTCGCCGGCATCTGCACATGCTCGGCCAGGCGCGACAGTGAGGTGGAGGGGGACAGTTCAGCCAGGGCCTTGAGGATGTCGGTGCCGACTTCCGCCGAGCGGACCTTCTGTTTGCCGTTGTCGGCGCTGGTGCTGGCTTTGGCCATGAGGGACTTCTACGCAGATTTCATTGGGTGGCGCCTTTATAGCTTGACGCCTGCGCACGAGCAAATTACGTTATTCGTAATCTGATTACGATAAATACAATGCAGACGCGCTGCCACCCCCGTGCCAGTCTCCGGATCGGGCCAGCAGCCAGCTGCCAGCAACGGCTCCGTGCGAGCCCGGAGGCCCCGATGACCCGCGACACATCCCCTCAACTCCAGTACCTGAGCGGCTTCGGCAACGAATTCGCCAGCGAAGCCCTGCCCGGTGCCTTGCCGGTGGGGCAGAACTCGCCGCAGAAGGCGCCCTACGGGCTGTACGCCGAGCTGCTGTCGGGCACCGCGTTCACCATGACCCGCAGCGAACTGCGTCGTACCTGGCTGTACCGCATCCGCCCGTCGGCGCTGCACCCGCGCTTCGAGCGCCTGGAGCGCCAGCCGCTGACCGGTGGGTTGGGCGCCATCAACCCAAACCGCCTGCGCTGGAGCCCCCAGCCGATGCCGGCCGAGCCTACCGACTTCATTGAGGGTTGGCTGCCGATGGTGGCCAACTCGGCTTCCGAGAAACCGGCCGGGGTGAGCATCTACATCTATCGCGCCAACCGCTCAATGGAGCGGGTGTTCTTCAACGCTGACGGTGAACTGCTGCTGGTGCCCGAGCAAGGTCGCCTGCGCATCGCCACCGAGCTGGGCGTGCTGGAAGTCGAGCCGCTGGAGATCGCGGTGATCCCGCGCGGCATGAAGTTCCGCGTCGAACTGCTCGACGACCAGGCCCGTGGCTATATCGCCGAGAACCACGGCGCGCCGTTGCGCATCCCGGACCTCGGCCCGATCGGCAGCAACGGCCTGGCCAACCCGCGTGATTTCCTCACCCCGGTAGCGCACTACGAAGAAACCAGCGGCCCGGTGCAACTGGTACAGAAGTTCCTCGGCGAACACTGGGCCTGCGAGCTGCAGCACTCGCCGCTGGACGTGGTCGCCTGGCACGGCAGCAACGTGCCGTACAAGTACGACCTGCGCCGCTTCAACACCATCGGCACGGTCAGCTTCGACCACCCCGACCCGTCGATCTTCACCGTGCTCACCTCGCCGACCAGCGTCCACGGCATGGCCAACATGGACTTCGTGATCTTCCCGCCGCGCTGGATGGTGGCCGAGAACACTTTCCGTCCGCCATGGTTCCACCGCAACCTGATGAACGAGTTCATGGGCCTGATCCAGGGCGCCTACGACGCCAAGGCCGAAGGCTTCCTGCCCGGCGGCGCCTCGCTGCACGGGGTGATGAGCGCCCATGGCCCGGACGCCGAGACCTGCGACAAGGCCATCTCGGTGGACTTGGCGCCGCACAAGATCGACAACACTATGGCCTTCATGTTCGAGACCAGCCAAGTGCTGCGCCCGAGCCGCCAGGCCCTCGAAAGCCCGCAGTTGCAGGCCGACTACGATAGTTGCTGGGCCACCTTGCCGAGCACCTTCAACCCGAACCGGAGATAACCGATGAACCAGACCGCCAACGCCCGTAGCTGGGTCGAGCACGCCAACGGGCACCGCGACTTCCCGCTGCAGAACCTGCCCCTGGGCATCTTCAGCCGCCCGGGGCAGGCGCCGCGTTGCGGCGTGGCCATCGGCGACGCCATCCTTGACCTGGAAGCCGTGCTGGCCGCCGGGCTGTTCGACGGCCAGGCCAAGGCCGCCGTCGAGGCCACCCAGGGTGGTGCGCTGAACGCCTTCTTCGCCCTGGGCCGCCCGGCCCGCGTGGCCCTGCGCGAGCGCCTGCTGGCGCTGCTGGGCGAGGGCAGCGAGCACCAGGCGGCATTGAAGGCCGCGCTGTATCCGGCCAGTGAATGCCAACTGCACCTGCCGGCGAAAATCGGTGACTACACCGACTTCTACGTGGGTATCGAGCACGCCAAGAACGTCGGCAAGCTGTTCCGCCCCGACAACCCACTGCTGCCCAACTACAAGCACGTGCCGATCGGCTACCACGGCCGCGCCTCGACCATCCGCCCGTCCGGCACCGACGTGCGCCGCCCCAAGGGCCAGACCCTGCCGGCCGGCCAGACCGAGCCGAACTTCGGCCCGTGCGCGCGCCTGGACTACGAACTGGAGTTGGGTATCTGGATCGGCCAGGGCAACGAGATGGGCCAACCGATCCCGATCGGCGACGCCGCCGAGCACGTGGCCGGCTTCTGCCTGCTCAACGACTGGTCGGCGCGTGATATCCAGGCTTGGGAGTACCAGCCGCTGGGCCCGTTCCTGTCCAAGAGCTTCATCACCACGGTGTCGCCGTGGGTGGTGACCGCCGAGGCCCTGGAGCCGTTCCGCTGCGCCCAGCCGGCGCGCCCGGAAGGTGACCCGCAGCCGCTGTCGTACCTGATGGACAAGCGCGACCAGGCTGGCGGCGCTTTCGACATCGAGCTGGAAGTGCTGCTGCTGACCGCAGGCATGCGCGAGCAGAACCTGCCGGCTCACCGCCTGACCTTGAGCAACACCCGCAGCATGTACTGGACCGTGGCGCAGATGGTCGCCCACCACAGCGTCAACGGTTGCCAGTTGCAATCGGGCGACCTGTTCGGTTCGGGCACCTTGTCCGGCGCGGCGCCGGGCTCGTTCGGCAGCCTGCTGGAGATCACCGAGGGCGGCAAGCACCCGGTGGAGCTGGCCAGCGGCGAGGTGCGCAAGTTCCTCGAGGACGGCGACGAGATCATCCTGCGCGCCCGTTGCGTGCGTGACGGCGTGGCCAGCATCGGTTTCGGCGAGTGCCGCGGCACTGTCGTTGCGGCCAACTGAGGGGACGGGGCGATGGAGCTGTTCACCTACTACCGTTCCACCTCGTCGTACCGCGTGCGTATCGCCCTGGCGCTCAAGGGCCTGGATTACCAGGCCGAGCCTGTGAACCTGCTCAAGGGCGAGCAGCGTGGCGAGCAATACCTGGCGCTCAACCCGCAAGGGCGGGTGCCGGCCCTGCGTACCGATGACGGCGAATTGCTGGTGCAATCGCCGGCGATCATCGAGTACCTGGAGGAAGCTCATCCACAGCCCGCGCTGCTGCCGACCTCCGCCGAGGCCCGGGCCAAGGTGCGTGGCGTGGCGGCAATCATTGGTTGCGACATCCACCCGCTGCACAACGTCAGCGTGCTGAACCAGCTGCGTCAGCTGGGGCATGACGAGAGCCAGGTCAACCAGTGGATCGGCCATTGGATCAGCCAGGGGCTGGCGGCGATCGAGAAACTGATCGGCGATGACGGCTTCTGCTTCGGCGCCACGCCGGGGTTGGCCGATGTCTACCTGATCCCGCAGCTGTATGCGGCCGAGCGCTTCAACATCGACCTTTCCGGCTACCCGCGCATCCGTCGGGTCGCCGCACTGGCCGAGCAGCACCCGGCCTTCCGGAAAGCCCACCCGGCGAGGCAGCCCGACACCCCCAACTGACCACACACTCATTGTGTTGACAGGCACCCTGTAGGAGCCGGCCTTGCCGGCGAACACCGGCAAGGCCGGTGCCATGCACCGTGCTGCCTGGTTCGCCGGCAAGCCGGCTCCTACACATACCATCGCGTTCCTATGGCATAAAAATAAAAGACAGGTACCTTGCGATGCACAACCAGATAGCCAGCTTTCGCGCGGCACTCGACGCGCGCCCGGTGTCTCCCTATCAGTGGCGCCTGCTGCTGCTGTTGATTCTGCTGTTGGTCACTGATGGTTATGACGCCCAGGTACTGGGCTACGTGATTCCGGCGCTGGCCCAGGACTGGGGGCTGGAGAAGGCCGCCTTCGGGCCGGTGTTCAGCGCCAACCTGTTCGGCCTGACGGTCGGTTCGCTGGCGGTGACGCCCCTGGCCGACCGTTTCGGCGTGCGCCGGGTGCTGCTGTGCTGTGTGCTGCTGTACGCCAGCCTGACGGTGCTGATGGTGTTTGCCACTTCCCTCGACAGCCTGATGCTGGCCCGATTCCTCTGCGGTATCGGCATGGGCGGCGCCATGCCCAGTGCCATGGCGTTGATGGCCGACTACGCGCCGCCGCGCCTGCGTACCCTGATGGTTACGCTGGCCGCCTGCGGCTTCTCGCTGGGGGGCGCTGCGGGCGGCTTCGTCGCGGCCGGCTTTATTGACCAGCACGGCTGGCAGGCGGTGTTTCTCGCTGGCGGCGTGGCACCGCTATTGTTGTTCCCATTCCTGGCCTTGTACCTGCCCGAGTCGCTGCCGCGCCTGCTGCGCGATGCGCCGCCGTATGCCCGGTTGCAACGGATTACCGCCCGCGTGCTGCCGGGCTGGCAGGTGCCAGTGGCACAGGTCGCCACCGATGAACCCACGGACAGCAAGCTCACCATGGTGGCGTTGTTCCGCGACGGTTTCGCCCGGGCGACCTTGCTGCTGTGGGGCACTTTCTTCGTCAGCCTGATCCTGCTGTATTTCATGATCAGCTGGCTGCCGTCTTTGTTGCAGGAAAGCGGGCTGGCGCTGAACCAGGCCAACCTGGTCACTTCACTGTTCCTGTTCGCCGGTACCTTCGGCGCGGTGTGCCTGGCCTGGTGCGCCGACCGCATGAAGAACAAGACCCGCCTGTTGGCCGGCGTGCTGCTCGGGGCGGCGGTGTTCAGCGTGCTGGTTGGCCTGAACCATGACGATCCGCGTTGGCTGGTGCCCAGCGTATTCGCCGCAGGGTTCTGCATCATTGGTGGGCAACTGACGCTCAATGCCTTCGTCAGCAACTTCTACCCGGCCCAGGTGCGCGCCACCGGCACCGGCTGGGCGCTGGGTGTCGGGCGTTTCGGCTCGATCCTCGGGCCGCTGATCGGCAGCCTGCTGCTGACCCTGCACATGCCGGTGGAGCAGATCTTCTTCTTCTGCGCCATTCCGGCGTTGCTGGGGGCGCTGCTGGTCAGCCAGGTGCGAGCGCCACGGCCGCGTGAAGTGGCGCCCAAGGGTGAAGCACTAATGGATTGAGCGCTTGCCGCTGGGCAGTTGGCCGAGCCGTTCACCAAGCTTGAGACGCTGCACCGGGTCGTCGGTCAGCAGCAGGGCGTGCTCCAGGTCGAAGCGTTCGGCCTGGGGGCAATCCAGGTGCTGGTACAGGGTGGCGCGGGCCAGGTAGTCGCCCACCTGCACCGGGCCCAGCTGCATGACCCGCTCGGCATCGATCAGCGCGGCCAGGTCGTTGTCGTTGCTGCTGTGCAACTGGCGCAGGTTGCGTGACAGGCGCTGCAGCATCTGCATCGGCGAGGCGCTGCGCAGGTGCTCGGCGGTCAGCGTGACCTGCGGGCCGAACTGGCGGGCCAGCAGGTCGCGGCAGTCGTTGGGGTAGAGGCGCCGGCCTCCACAAGGGTCGAGCAGGTGATCGGCGCCGGGTACGCGCAGCAGGAAGTGGCCGGGGAAGTTGACCCCCTCCAGCGGTATCGACAGGCACCGCGCCAGCTCCAGGGCCAGGATGGCCAGGGGCAGCGGCTGGCCACGGCGGCGTTGCAGCACCTTGTCCATCAGGGCCGCTTGCGGGCGCAACGGTTGGTATTCGTCTTGCTGGAAACCCAGGGCGTTCAGCTGGCGCAGCAGTGGCTGGGCCAGCTCATTGAGCGGCAGCATCGGCAGGTTGGCGCTGACCTCGCGCTGCAGCTCGTGCAGGCGAGCAAGGCCGGCCGCAGGCTCGACGGTCCGATCATGCTCGGCGGCGATCCACAGGGCGGCTTCCAGCAGGGCGGCCGGCTTGCGTTCCAGGCAGGCCAGGCAGGCTTGGCGTGGGTTCATGGCACCTCTCCATTACGCTTAACTTGTAGCCCTGGCGCCGGTTTTCGTCCAGTGGTCCGACCGCGTCGCGGCCGGTATCGGCCTGCCTATACTGGAGGGAGCACCTCACGGGGGAGCCTGTTGATGTTCGCCCTCATGCAAAGTACCCGTACTCAGTCGCTGCACCTGTTCATCGACCCGCCCACGGGCCTCAAGGCCGTGGTGGTGATCCACAGCGAGCAGCTGGGGCCGGCGATCGGCGGTTGCCGCTACCTGCCCTATGCCGATGACGAAAGTGCCATGACCGATGCCATCCGGCTGGCCCAGGGCATGAGCTACAAGGCCGCCCTGGCGGGGCTGCCGATGGGCGGTGGCAAGGCGGTGATCGTGCGCAACCCGCATGTGGAGAACCGCGCGGCGCTGTTCGAGGCCTTCGGTCGCTTCGTCGACACACTCCAGGGCCGTTTCATTACCGCCGTGGACAGCGGCACCTCGACCCTCGACATGGACTGCATTGCCCAGGCCACACCCCATGTGACCAGCACCACGGCCGCAGGCGACCCGTCACCCCACGCGGCCATGGGCGTGTTCGCCGGTATTCGTGCAACGTCCATGGCGCGCCTGGGCAGTGACAACCTGGAAGGCTTGCGGGTGGCGGTGCAGGGGCTGGGGAATGTGGGCTATGCGCTGGCCGAACAATTGCATGCGGCGGGTGCCGAGCTGTTGGTCAGCGATCTGGACCCTGGGAAGGTGCGGCTGGCGGTGGAGCAGTTCGGTGCTCATCCGGTGGTCAACGATGCATTGATCAGTACGCCGTGCGATATTTTCGCGCCATGCGGGGTGGGGCCGGTGCTCACCGGCCAGAGCGTGATGCAGTTGCGTTGCGCGGCGGTGGCAGGCTCGGCCAACAACCAGCTGACCACCTTGCAGGTGGCCGATCAGTTGGAAGCTCGGGGGATTCTGTACGCGCCCGATTACGTGATCAACGCTGGCGGGTTGATCTATGTGGTGCTCAAGCACCGGGGCGAGGCGTTGGGCACCATCACCGCGCACCTGGCGCGGATCCCGACCCGGCTGACCGATGTGTTTGCCCATGCCCAGGCGGAGAAACGCTCGCCGGCGCGGGTGGCGCAGATGCTGGCGGAACGGTTGTTGTACGGTTGAGGTCGGGGGGCGGTTCGCCGGTATACATTGACCCCCGTAGGAGCCGGCTTGCCGGCGAACACCAAAATCACTCCGCCGAACCACCTTCAAGCAACTCCGCCAACGCATCCGGCTGGCTCTTGAACGCCCGGGCGAACACATCGCGGTGCTTGGCCATGTAGATCCCGGCTTCCTCGACCTGCTGTTCGCTCAGCGACGGTACCGCCTTGTGCAGCACCTCGGCCAGGCGTTCGGCCAGTTCGAGCATCTTGTCGTGACGGTCTGCTTCGGCCTTATCCATGAACAAGCGCTCCGGGTCGCGGCTGCTGCGGTACACCACTTCGACGGCCATTCATCACCTCTGTGCCTTTTTGCTGGTTGGGGTTGCAGATAACTGTATCCATATACAGTACAGGCGAAAGCCACCGGACCGCAACCACGATGATGGCCTTTTGCGCTGAACCACAGCGTAGCCCACAGGTGTCCTGCGGCAATCGGCCGCCTTCCAAGGCAAGGGCGTGGCCCTTTAACTGCATGGCACAAGCGTCACAGAGGTGGCGCACCATCCTTCAGCCGTATCGGGGAATCGAACATCGTGAACATCAAATGGGCAGACAAACTGCGCAAGGGCCTGCATGGCTCGGCCGACTCGCTGGGCAACCTGTGCGTGGAGGCCTTCCACTACCTGGCGCTGTTCGGCATCGGCGCGATCACCGCCTATGCGGCAGTGGTCACCTTCATGGACATGCTGGGCAAGGGTGGGGTCAGCGTCGATGACATCCTGCTGCTGTTCATCTACCTGGAGCTGGGCGCCATGGTGGGGATCTACTTCAAGACCAACCACATGCCCATCCGCTTCCTGCTGTACGTGGCGATCACCGCGCTGACCCGCCTGCTGATCGGCGACGTGTCGCACCACAAGGCGCCGGACGTCGGCCTGCTGTACGTGTGCGGCGGCATCCTGTTGCTGGCGTTCGCCATCCTGGTAGTGCGCTACGCCTCGTACCGCTACCCGTCGACCAAGGTGCTGGACGCCAACGGCAAGGAAGTGGAAGAGGGCAAGTAAGCCTCAGTTGGCCAGCGTGCTGGCTGGGAAGCGCTGTTGGCAAGTAAGGGCGGCCAGCACTTCCAGCGGGTTCTGCCCCAGCTCGATGGCCAGGCCCAGGCGGATGCTGTCGATGACCCGTTGCAGGCGCACCGGGTCGTTGCGCTGGGCCTCGCTGACCAGGCGCTTGGCGACCACGCCGCTGTCGTCGGACAGCGTCAGCATGATGCTGCCGTCCAGGCGCTCGATGCTCAGGTTGACCCGGTATTCGGGGGTGAAGGCGGCGCTGATCTGCTCGAAAGGGTTGTTCATGGTCGACTTCTGCACTGAATGACTGCAGGCGTTGACCGGGGCAGGGCGGGGTTGGTTCAGGCCCGCTGATCGGCCTGGACGAAAACGCCCGGCGCAAGGCCGGGCGTTGGTTGTGTGCATCACCTGTGCTTCAGGCGTCCGGGTCACTCAGTTCCAGAGCGCCGCGCTTGCTGCGCAACTTGCCGTAGAAATGCTCCAGCGCGTTGTTCAGCTTGCCGGCCGCGCCGTCGACGGCCTGGTCCAGCGAAGTGGCGGTGTGGGTCACGGAAATCGGTTGGTGGCCTTTGGGGCGAGCCTCCATCTGGCAGCGTTTGTCATGCGGTCCGGGCTTTGCGCCGTTCTCGTCGCGCAGGTGCACCTCGATGCGGGTGAGGTCGTCCTCGAAGCGTTCGAGCGAGGCGTGCAGTGTGCTGCGGACCCACTCGTCGAGCCGGATGTTGCCTTCGATATGGTTGCTGCTGTTGACCTGGATTTGCATGATTCAATCCTTATTCAGCTTGCTCGCAGGGAGGCGTGCCTAGGCCCTTGAGGCCGTTGGTATTTCTTTGCCTCTTGACTCTAAGGTCAGGCAACCGCGGAGCGAATTCAACCCCCTTTTGAAAATAAATTTCCTGTTGCAAAAGCACTGTGGCATGACCCTGGTCATGGCGGGAATTTCTGTTTCTGACCTTTGGGTCAACTGCGCAAGAAGTTGTGCACTCGAATGTGGATAAGTGTGTGAATACATTGATGTAGAGCTTGTGCAGCAAGGCCTACAGCCAACTGCGCAACTTTTTGCCACCACTGCGCAAAAAGTTGCGCAACTTTTGGATGGTTTTTTCTTCGGCAGGCATCTAGATGGATATGTTGTGCCTGTAAGTTGTTGAAAGTAATAGT
>NZ_JAMSHW010000048.1:0-23132 GCF_023757525.1 Pseudomonas sp. MWU13-3659
AAGGGCGTACTCCGTGGCCTGGATGATGGTGTCTTCGAGGGAGTGGTGGTTGTGGGGTGGATCGGGGACGATCTTTAGCATGGTGATTTACCGTTGACGGTGCCACCACCAGCCTGCTGTCAAACAGAAGGGTGGCAGCTGTACGTGGGTTGACAGACCGGCGGTAAATCACACAAAAGTTCCGGCGCACGCAAGCGTGCCCGCACGTACAGCTGCCATAAAGGTTGAGCTGCGTGCAATTTGCCGTCACAGCCTGTCAACGCTGTATCGTTGATGTGCAACGACAGGCCGAGACTAGAGCCCCACCAGGGCGGCCGCAACGGAAAAAAGGCGGCAGCAGTATGTTTGGGAAATGGACTACAAGGAAGCGGTGAAATCTGATTTTCGCCAGGTATAAACCGTGGTCACTTCACAGGGGAGTCTTCGCTACGCCTGCAAAGGTAAGATAACCAGCCGTCACCCCCGAAAAGGAAGTCGCCATGCTGCCAGCCAAGGCCTGTGCCGTAGTGCTCTCATCCACACCGCAGCCGCGAATCCTTCTGTTTCGCCATCCCCTGGCCGGGGTGCAATTGGTGAAAGGCACCCTCGAACAGGGCGAGGCGCCGCGTGAGGCGGCTTTGCGCGAGTTGGCGGAGGAGTCGGGTATCCATGGCGCAACGATCAAGGATGACTTGGGCTGCTGGGCATCCGGACACCTTGAACAGGTCTGGTCGTTCCACCTGTGCCAGGTGCATTCGGCACTGCCCGAGCAATGGTCTCACCAGACCCTGGACGACCATGGCCACGTTTTCGATTTCTTCTGGGCACCACTCGATCAGTTGCCCTACGCGGACTGTCATCCCGTCTTCCAGCGAGCGCTGGCGTATCTGCACGAAGCGCTGGCCGCGAAGGGACATTGGCAGGATCAGGCAATCGCCTAGCCAGCGACCTTCAACCAAGGCCACCGTTCCCGATAGCTGTCGGCCTTGCGCCTGAACAGTACCGGCTGCGGGTTCCGATCATTCATTCTCAGCACATCGTTCTGCAGGTCTTCGAGGCCATAGGTGCTGTACAACTCACCCGTGCCGACATCCACGCCCAGGCAAGTGGAGTTGATGAGGTAGCGGTCTATCCCCTCGGTCACCGCCTGCAACGGCGGATAGTGTGCCCCGAACTTGGCTTCATACCAGAGATGAACCCTGGCCTGGTTGCGCACTTCCACATTGACCCCAAGGTGCTCGCAAGCGTCATGCACCCGGGCGATCACCCGATCCTCGGCCTCCCACGACAGGTCTTCATCGAAGTAGGCGATGTCGTAGTCCTTGATGCCCCATTCGGCTGCTCGGCCCGAGCGCACGTTCCAGAACGTCTGGAACAGGCAGCCTGCCGTTAGCATGCAGTTGGGCAGGTCCAGCGCAGGCAGCATCGCTAGCAATGCGCGATTGGTGGCGTTCTCCAGTGCGATGTCCAAAACGCGCTCGTGGGTCAGCGAAACCATGTCGTTCATCCTTGTCCGGTGATTTGCGCTCAGGTGTGTGGGTACCCGTGAACCGCTGAGTCGAGATGAATGTGTTTCTGCTTTTCTGGGGTGAAGGGCGTATCTAGCGTAGCCAACGCGATGGAAACCCAGTCGGCGAACTCGCCCTGCGAGCGGGACCAGAACAAGGAGGAGCCGCAACGTGCGCAGAACGTGCGCAGTACCGATTCGGAAGAGGGGTATTCGGTGAGATAGTCAGCCCCTTCCAGTACCCGCAGCGTATCGCGAGGCACGCTGCCGTAAGTGGCGTACAGCGCGCCGTGCCCCTTGCGACACTGGCTGCAATGGCAATGGCTGACCGCCTTTGGCGCGGTCTGCAATTCATAGCGTACCGCCGTGCACAGGCAGCTGCCTTGATAGGTATCGTTCATTTGATCATTTCCAGCCTTGAGCCTGGTGCTTGCGAGGGGTTCGACGAAGCGGTTGTGGCGCGGTTGAGATTGAGCGCCGCTGCGCGCCGCATCGCGGATGAATCCGCTCCTACAGGCCAGGGTTGCCAGCTCGAAATATAGCGTTGTGCCAACAAGGCGGACAATCATGCCCTGTGTGTAGGAGCGGATTCATCCGCGATGCGGCGCTCCCCACGACGAATCCCGCGCCAAGGGTCATAATCCCCCCTTAATCACCATCCTGTGCAATGCCAGCTTCCCCACCCCAGGAGACTTCCCCATGCACGTTCTGCTCTGCGAGGACGACGACCTGATCGCCAGCGGCATCTGCGCCGGGCTCTCGGCCCAGGGCCTGACCGTGGACCGGGTGGCGAGCGCGTCGCAGGCGCGGCAGATGCTCCAGGCCGCGCAGTTCGACGTGATGATCCTCGACCTGGGGCTGCCCGACGAAGATGGCCTGAAGCTGTTGCGCCGCCTGCGCCAGCAGGGCGAGACGCTACCAGTGCTGGTGCTGACCGCGCGCGATGCGGTCACCGACCGGGTCGATGGGTTGCAGGCGGGAGCCGACGACTACCTGCTCAAACCGTTCGACCTGCGCGAACTGGCGGCGCGCCTGCACACCTTGCTGCGCCGGGTGGCGGGGCGGGCGGTCAATATGATCGAGCATGGGCCGCTGTGCTACGACCCGAGCAGTTGCGTGGCCACCTTGGCCGGCGCACCGGTCGACTTGTCGCGTCGCGAGCAGGCGCTGCTGCAGGCGCTGCTGCAGAACCCGGGGCGGGTGCTGTCCAGCGAGCAATTGAAAGACTGCGTGTACGGCTTCAGCGACGAAGTCGAAAGCAACGCCCTCAACGTGCATATCCACCATCTACGCCGCAAGCTGGGCAACGGCATCGTCGAGACCGTGCGCGGCCTGGGCTATCGGCTGGGGCCAGCGCAGGCGCCGCAGGAGGCGTCGTCGTGAGCTTGCGTGTCCGCCTGTCGTTGATTCTCGGCAGCGCCTTCATCGTCATCTGGGTGCTGGCGGCGGCGTGGATGCTGCGCGACCTGCGCCAGCAGATGATGTTCTCCCTCGACCAGCGCCTGGTAGCGTCGGCGCGCATGGTGGCCGGGCTGATCGACCAATTGCCGCAGCCGTTGACGGCCAAGGGGCAGGATGCGCACTTCTCCGCGGACCAGTTCAGCGTGCCGGATGGCATGGCCTGCCAGGTGAGTTCCCTGCGCGGTGAGATCCTGGCCAGCAACCACAAGCATGACGGCACGATGGACGACCAGCGCAGCGGCTTCCGCGACCAGACCATCGACGGCGCCTCCTGGCGAACCTTCACCTACAACCATGGCGATGTGCGCATCACCACCGCCGACCGCCACCAGGAGCGCGAGGCGCTGAACCAGTCGATCCTGCTGGCGGCGTCGGCGCCGGTACTGATGGCGCTGCTGGGCAGCCTGGGGCTGTTGTGGATCGGCCTGGGCAAGGGCCTTGAGCCGTTAAACCGCATGCGCGACGCCTTGCGCAGGCGGCGTGCCGACAGTGTCGAGCCGTTGCAGGTGGCGGGCCTGCCCAGCGAGCTGCAACCGCTGCTCGACACGCAGAACCAGCTGTTCCTGCGCATCGCCCAGACCATCGAGCGCGAGCGTCGGCTTACCGACGATGCCGCCCATGAGCTGCGCAGCCCGCTGACCGCAATCAAGACCCACTTGCAGGTGGCGCGGATGACCGACGGCGCGGTGCGCGAGCAGGCCCTGGAACACGCCGAGCAAGGCACCGACCGCATGCACCGCACGTTGGAGCAATTGCTGATGCTGGCGCGGGTCGAGGGCAGCCTGTCGTTCGACGACGGCGTGCAGTGCAGCGCCGAGCAGGTGGCGTTGCAGGCGATCCAGGATGCCGGTGGGGGTGACAACCGGCGCATTCTGCTGCGCTTGCCGGAGGATGCCGCCAAGGTCTACCTGGGGATGCCGGCGCCGCTGGCAGTGGCGGCCTTGCGCAACCTGCTGGACAACGCCCTGCGCCATGGTGGCGATGCGGCGGTGGAGCTGGAGGTGCAGGCACTGGAGGGGCAGGTGGACTTCCTGGTGCGCGACCATGGGCCGGGGATTGCCCAGGAGGACTTGCAGCACCTGACTGAGCGCTTCTGGCGCAATGGCCAGAGTGGTGGGTGTGGGTTGGGGTTGGCGATCGTCCAGGCGATTGTCCAGCGTTGCGCGGGAAGCCTGCGCTTCGACAGCCAGGCCGATGGTTTGCGGGTGAGGTTGCAGGTGCCGGCGCGTTCGGGCGCTTGAGCGGTGTTGCCTGCTCTGGCCCATTCGCCGGCAAGCCGGCTCCTACAGGCATGGCCAGGCACCAGGTGGGCAAAGGCGTCACAAATCCCACGCCAGCGGCTAAATCCTTTCCTCGCTGAAGCGTTTTCCAAGCGATGACCACCCGACACACATCCGGTTAAAGGGCGCGTGGCGGGCACTTTCGCTTGCTTGCGAGGACTTTTCCGATGTCGACCGTTTCCAGCCTTGCCCAGGCGCTGCCGGCCTCCGCGCCCCAGGCCCTGTACGAATTCGCGGACTCGCCACTGCTGTTGCGCCAGCAGCAACAGGAGTCAAACGCCCGCAGTTACCCCCGGCGCATCCCGCTGGCGCTCAAGCGCGCCCGTGGCATCCATGTGGAAGACGTCGAGGGCCGTCAGTTCATCGACTGCCTGGCGGGTGCCGGCACCCTGGCCCTTGGGCACAACCACCCGGTGGTGGTCGAGGCGATCAAGCGCGTGCTGGCCGATGAGCTGCCACTGCACACCCTCGACCTGACCACGCCGGTCAAGGACCAGTTCGTCCAGGACCTGTTCGGCCTGTTGCCCGAGGCCTTGCGTCGCGAGGCGAAGATCCAGTTCTGCGGCCCCACCGGCACCGACGCCGTGGAAGCGGCGCTCAAGCTGGTGCGCACCGCCACCGGGCGCAGCACCGTGCTGGCGTTCCAGGGCGGTTACCACGGCATGACCCAGGGCGCCCTGAGCCTGATGGGCAGCCTGGGGCCGAAGAAGCCATTGGGGGCGTTGCTCAGCAATGGCGTGCAGTTCCTGCCGTACCCCTATGACTACCGTTGCCCGTTCGGCCTGGGGGGCGAGGCGGGCGTTCGCGCCAACCTGCATTACCTGGAGAACCTGCTGAACGACCCCGAGGCCGGCGTGGCCTTGCCGGCGGCGGTGATCGTCGAGGTGGTGCAGGGCGAGGGCGGGGTGATCCCGGCCGATATCGAGTGGCTGCGCGGTCTGCGTCGGATCACCGAGCAGGCCGGCGTGGCGCTGATCGTCGACGAGATCCAGAGTGGTTTCGCCCGTACCGGCAAGATGTTCGCCTTCGAGCACGCCGGGATCGTGCCGGATGTGCTCACCTTGTCGAAGGCCATCGGTGGCAGCCTGCCGCTGGCGGTGATGGTCTACCGCGACTGGCTCGACACATGGTCGCCGGGTGCCCATGCGGGCACCTTCCGAGGTAACCAGATGGCCATGGCGGCGGGGTCTGCGGTGATGAACTACCTGGTCGAGCATGGCCTCTGCGAGCATGCCGAGGCCATGGGGCAGCGCCTGCGTGGGCATCTGCAGCGCCTGCAGCGGGACTATCCAGTGTTGGGGGACATCCGCGGGCGTGGGTTGATGCTGGGTGTCGAACTGGTCGACCCGGCGGGCGAGGTCGATGCCTTGGGTCACCCGCCGGCGTGCCGGACCCTGGCGCCGAAGGTGCAGCGCGAATGCCTGCGCCGTGGCTTGATTCTCGAGCTGGGCGGCCGGCATGGCGCGGTGGTGCGTTTCCTGCCTCCGCTGATCATCAGTGCCGAACAGATCGACGAGGTCGCCGGGCGATTCGCCGAGGCCGTGGCAGCCGCGGTCAACTGACGCCGCGCACCCCTCCCTGTAGGAGCCAGCTTGCTGGCGAACCGTCACACCGCGGTTCGCCAGCAAGCTGGCTCCTACAGGAAGTGGCGCATCAATCGAATGTGCGGCCGTCGCGCCAGTAGCCCATCAATGTCAGGTTTTCCCGGGGTAGGCCGCGCTCCTTGATCAGGAACCGGCGAATGTCCATCACCGTCGCCGACTCGCCGGCGACCCAGGCGTAGAAGTCGCCACTCTCGCCACTCGCCAGCTCCCAGAGAATGCGCTGGTCGATGTCCACATCCTCCAGTTCCACCGAAGCGTTGGCGCGGATGACGGGCAGGCTGGCCAGTTCACGCACCGCATGCTGCATGCCGTGGCCGTGCGCGCAGCGCAGCAGGTCGCGGGGCAGCCAGTGCAGGCGAGTGGCGTGGCTGTGGCGCAAGGAGAGGCAGTCCTCTTCCAGCGGCACCTCGATGAACGCCTCCACGGGCAGGTCGGCAGCGTCCTGCGCCAGGTGCTCGAGGATGCCGGCGATGGCCGGCAGGGCGGTTTCGTCACCCACCAGCAGGATGCGTTGGGCGCTGCGCGGCGGCTTCCACTCGTACCCTCCTGGATCTTCCATGTACGCCAGGTTCGGGGCGACCATTTGCAGGCGGTCACCGATCCTGGCCTGGGTCGCCCAGGCCGACGCTGGCCCGTTCACGCCATGCAGCACGAAATCCACGTCCACCTCGCAGGCCTCACGGCGCAGGGCGCGGATGGTGTAGGTGCGCATGGGCGGCGTGTCCTGGGGCGCAAGATCGCGACGCGCCTGCTGCCATTGGCCGTCCTTGGGCAGGTGTGGTGGTTGCCCGGCAGGCGTTGGAAAGAACAACTTGATGCGCTGGTCCGGGGCCAGGGTGTGCATGTGCGCCACCTCCGGGCCGCCGAAGACGAAGCGGCACAGGGACGGGCTCAGGGGCTCGATGGCTTTCAGGTCGACATCGAAGATCCGGTAGGGGGTCGCTTTGGTAGGGCGAATCAACCGGGAGAGCAGGGAGGTCATGGTCGTACCTCTGTCGGTAGGGGGTACTGATCAGACGAGTCCGCACGGGCTTGAATTAGGCCAGCCCGGCTGGCGTTAAATTTTCCGCCCCGGCCTACGTCCTAGCTTGGATAGACACCGCAGCATGGCGGGAATGGACTGAGGCGCAATGACAATTTCTCGACGAGGATTCATCGCGGGCCTGGCCGTGGCGGGCGCCACGGGCACGGCTGCCTACTACGCGCACAAGAAGCTGACCCATGACCCGGAGGACGACATCGTCACACCCGGTGAGGCGAGCGTCGAGCTGGCCGATTATTCCGGCCAGGTGCTGGCGGATCGGTTGCGTGGCGTTTGGGACCTGCGCCTCGAAGGCGTCGACGCCGGCCTGGAGGGGTTGCCCGCCAAGGGCCTTGAGGTGTTTTTCGATGTGGCCACCAAGGGGCGTGGCTTGCGCGGTTACATCGATACCGGTGAGCGTCTGCGTGGTAACGGGGAGCCCGCCTACCGCGTGCTGGGCGACCTGGTCGGCGCCAATTCGCGTGAAGTGCGCTGGCGCCTGGTCGACACGCGCGGCCGCTCGGTCTACGAATGCGTGGCCAGCCTGGACGAGGTGTGGGGCCGTTACGCCAACGCGGGCACGGGTACCTTGAGCGGGCGCCTGCAGCGCCTGGACCGTCCGCTGACCATGCCCCTGTTGGACAACCGTTTCGTCGCGGTCAAGCGTCAGTTTCCCGAGGCTCGCGAGCGGCTCGTCTACACCCCGCAGATGCAGGCCTGGGTGATTGGCGCCGAACACCGTCTGTTCCACCAGCTGTGGCACGCGACCCGGGACAAATGGCATCGCCTGTCGGAGCAGAAACAGAACGCCTTGCGCGGCCTGGGCTGGCAGCCCGGCCCGAGGGATCGCGAGCGTGACGCCCGCGGCCCGCGCAAGCACCGCAATGGTTCCGGCATCGACTTCCTGTTCATGCACAGGCACATGCTGATGTACGCGCGTACCTTGCAGGATTTGCCTTCCTGGCCGCGCTTTCCGCTGCCGCAACCGAACGTCGAGTTCGATCGCCAAGGCTTTGCCCGTTACCACGACAACCACGATGGCTATTGCGTGCCACCGGCCTGGCAGGCGCCGGGTGACGATGCCTATGGCCAATGGGTATCGGCAATCAAGGCCAACGAGACGTTTTGCGGCAACTTCCAGGTCTGGGAGTCGCAGTACCAGGACCCGGTGTACCTGTCGAAGCTATCGCTGGGTGCCTTTGGTTCGGAACTGGAGATGACCCTGCACGACTGGTTGCACATGTGCTGGGCGTCGGTGCCACGCGACCCGAACAATGCCGCGCCCGTGCCGTTTGCCCGCGATCAGGCGGACTTCGCCGCGCGCTGGTTCGAGCCTGAGAATGACTTTCTGGGCGACCCGTTCTCGTCCCACGTCAACCCGGTGTTCTGGGGTTTCCATGGCTGGATCGACGACCGCATCGACGACTGGTTCCGTGCTCACGAGCGCTACCATCCCGGCCAGGTGCGCAGGCAGGACGTCAATGGCGTGCCCTGGTTCGCGCCGGGGCGCTGGGTGGAGGTCGACGACCCCTGGCTGGGGCCGGACACCCACGGTTGCAGCACCCAGCCGGGCACGCGCCCGGGCAAGTCGGTGGAGATGGATGTCGAGACCATGAAGCTGGCTTTGCGTATCACCTTTGGCGAGGACGACAAGATCGACGGGTTCCTGCGCAAGGTGCCGCAGCGGCCATGGTATGCGCGGCACCTGTCGATGAAGAACATCCTTTCCTGAGGGCCCATTCGCCGGCAAGCCGGCTCCTACAGATCCCCGTAGGAGCCGGCTTGCCGGCGAACATTGCTCTACAAGAAGGCAATGCCCTCACAGAAGGGCGCTGCGGATTCTCACGCCTTCGGCGTCTGCCATCCTCCCCCCAGCGCCTTGTACAGCGCCACGCTCCCCTGCAATCGCGCCAGGCGCAGCTGCGCCTGCTGATCCTGTGCCAGGTAGAGCGTGCGCTGGGTCTCGAGGACTGTCAGCAGGGTCTCGGCCCCGGCCGCATAGCGTCGCTGCGCCAGGTCGAAGGCGAGGCGGGCCTGTTCTACTTCCTGATCCTGCCACTGGCGCTGGCGCTCCACGCCATTGATGGCGTTCAGGGCCTTTTCCACATCGGCGAAACCCGCCAGGATGCTGGCCCTGTATTTTTCCAGCAGCTCTTGCTGTTCGGCGCGGGCCAGGTCCCGGGCTGCGCTCAGTCGGCCATTGTTGAAAATGGGCGCGGTGAGGCCGGCGGTGAGGGTGTAGTAGGGGCTGTCGCCAAGGTTGGCGAAGGTTCGCGCGCCGCTGCCCAGCGTCGCGCCCAGCACCAGGCGCGGCAGCATGGCGGCCCTGGCCACCTGCACATTGGCGCTGGCCGCCGCCAGGCGCGCCTCGGCGGCGGCGATGTCCGGGCGCCGTCCGAGCAGCTCGCTGGGCACGCCGCTGCCGATGCCGGGCCAGCGCAGTGCGTCGATCGTCTCGTTGCTGGCGGGCAGGGCTTGCACCGGATCGCCCAGCAACGTGGCCAGGGAGACGCGGTTGTCCTGCCGGCGCTGTTCGAGCAGGGGTAGCTGTCGCTCTTGAGCGGCTACCAGGCTACGTTGCTGAGCCAGCTCCAGGCGCGTGGCCGAGCCTGAGCGCTCTCGGGCCTCCACCAGCCCGAGCACATTCTTGGCGTTTTCCAGGTTCAGGCGGGCAATACGCAGTTGCTCTTCCAGGGCCAAACCTTGCAAATAGCTGTCGGCTACGGCACCGCTCAAGGTCAGCTCGACGACCTGGCGATCGAAGCGGCTGGCGTCCAGGCTGCGCAGGGCACTGTCACGGGTGGCGCGCAAACCACCCCAGAAATCGATTTCGTAACTGGCAATAAGGCGGGCGCCGAACGAGGTGCTCGTGCGTTCGCGGCTGCTGGCATCGAGCTGGTCGTTGCCTTCGCCGCGCAGCAAGCGCTGGCGAGAGCCATCCAGGCCGGACTTCACTTCGGGCAGCAAGGGCGCTCCGGCGATCACTGCGCTGGCCTGGGCCTGGCGCACCCGCGCCGCTGCGGCGGCAAGGTCGTGGCTGTTGCGACGGGCACGCTCGACCAGGTGATCGAGCTCGGTACTGGCGAATGCCTGCCACCATTGCTGGTCCGGCAAGGGCTGCGCCGGGTCGGTCATGCCTTGCCAGGTGGGTGGCGCGTCGATACCTGCCGCAGGTGGCGGCGGGGTGCTGCAGGCGGCGAGGCAAAGGCTGAGGCTCAACAGGCTGAAACGGCTGGGAAGTGTCATGGGCTATTCGCTGGTAAGGGCTTTGACCGGATCGAGACGGGCGGCCTTGCGTGCCGGCATGAAGCCGAACACCACGCCGGTGATCACGGCGCAAGCGAAGGCGCCAAGGATGGCGGGCAGGGCGAAGGCCACGGCGATGTCGGCCAGCAGCAAACCGCCGCCGACGAGCAGGGCGATGCCGATGCCGGTGACGCCGCCGACCATCGACAGCATCACCGCCTCGGTGAGGAACTGGCGCAGGATGTCGCGCTGGCGGGCGCCGGTGGCCATGCGGATGCCGATCTCGCGGGTGCGTTCGCGCACGGTCATGAGCATGATGTTCATCACCCCGATGCCGCCGACCAGCAGCGAGATCGCGGCGATCGCCCCGAGCATCAGCGACAGGCTGTTCTGGGTGCGGGCCTCGGCCTGGATCAGTGCGGCGTCGTTGGTCAGGTCGAAGTCGCGCTTGCCCTGGTGGCGCTGGCGCAGCAGGCGGTCGATGGCGGCTTCGGTCTCGTTCACCCGGCGCGAGTCGATGGCGGCGATGGCCACGTATTCCGGGTCGTGGCTGCCGAACAGGCGAATCGAGGCGGCGGAGTAGGGCACGACGATGCGTTCGTCGCTGTCCTCGCTGCCGGAGCTGGCGCCCTTGGCGGCGAGGATGCCGACCACCTGGAAGGGCACGTTGCCGATCAGCAGGTATTGCCCCAGCGGGTTGCTGCCTTCGCCGAACATCTTGCTGCGCACCTTCTGGCCGATCACTGCCACCGCGGCGCCGCCGGCTTCGTCGGCCTCGCTGAAGAAGGTGCCCTCGACCACCGGCCAGTTGAAGATGGCGGGGAACCAGGTGTTGTTGCCGCCGACATAGAACCGTTGGCTGCTGTTGCCCTGGCGCACCATCAACTGGCCGCCGATCACCGGCATGACATGCAGCACTTGCGGCAGTTCGCCGATCGCCGCGACATCGTCGAGGGTGACGATGCCGCCGGGTTCCTGGGCAGTGGCACGCTTGCCGTTGAGGTAGAGGATGTTGGAGCCGAACGCCGCCATTTGCGCCATCACCTGACGCTTGCTGCCTTCACCCACCGCCAGCATGACCACCACCGAAGCCACGCCGATGATGATGCCGAGCAGCGTCAGGGCGGTACGGAAGCGGTTGATCCACATGACCCGCCAGGCAGCCTGCAGGGCCTCGATCATCTCGCCTTTCCAGGCGCCCTTGAGGATGGCGCCGCGGTCCAGGCGCTGGCGCAGGTCATTGGCCTGCAGCTGCTCGGGTTGTGCCGGCGAAGGCTGCGAGGCGGCCGAATCGCTGACCATCTGGCCGTCACGGATCTCGATGATGCGTTGTGCGCGCGCCGCCACTTCTCGGTCGTGGGTGATGAGGATGATCACATGGCCCTGGCTGGCCAGTTCGTCGAGCAAGGTCATGACCTCGGCGCCGCTGTGGCTGTCCAGGGCGCCGGTGGGTTCGTCGGCAAGAATGATATGGCCGCCATTCATCAAGGCCCGGGCAATCGACACGCGTTGTTGCTGGCCGCCGGACAGCTGGTGCGGACGGTTGCCGGTACGGCTGGCCAGGCCCAGGCGATCGAGCAGGGCAAGGGCGCGGGCGTGGCGTTCGGCGGGCGGCGTACCGGCGTAGATGGCCGGCATCTCGACGTTCTCCTGGGCCGAGCCCGAGGGGATCAGGTGGTAGCCCTGGAATACGAAACCGAACGCCTCGCGGCGCAGCCAGGCCAGCTCGTCGCTGTCCAGTTCCGCCACATCGCGGCCGGCAAAACGGTAGCTGCCGGACGTGGGTCGGTCGAGGCAACCGAGGATGTTCATCAGCGTGGACTTGCCGGAGCCCGAGGCGCCGACGATGGCGACGAATTCGCCGGGGTGGATGCTCAGGCTGATGCCTTGCAGCACTTCCACCTTGGGTGAATCGATACCGCCATATGCCTTGCGGATATCGCACAGCTCGATCAGGGGAGCACTCATGTCAGCCTCCGCTGGCGGTGGGCGCGCCGATGACCAGGCGTTCGCCTTCGCGCAGGCCGTCGAGGATCTGCACGCGCAGCCGGTCGCTCAACCCGGTGCGCACCTGACGCGCCTCGACCTTGCCATCGGCGTTCAGCACCTGGGCCAGGCGCAGCTCGCTGCCGGGCGTTTCGTCGAGTGCCGCGAGCGGGGCGCTGAGTACCTGGCTGGCCTGGCCGGCGACGAAGAACACCTGGGTGGTCATCTCGGCCATCAGGGCGCCGTCGGGGTTTTCGACATCCAGCAGCACGGTGTATTGCACTACCTTGCTGGCGCTGGTGCCGGCCGTGGCGCTGGCCGGGCTGCCGCTGCCCTGGCCGGATTGCTCCAGCGGCTTGGGCGGGATCGGCAGGATCTGCCTGACGGTGCTGCTCCAGCGCCGCTTGCCGCCGGCCAGGGTGGTGAAGTAGGCGGTCATGCCGGGTTTGACCTTGCCGATGTCCGCCTCGGAGACCTGGGCCCAGACGGTCATTGGCGACAGTTTGGCGATACGCAGGATCAGCGGCGTCTGCTGCTGGGCATTGAGGGTTTGCCCCTCGCGGGCGTCCACCGCCACCACGGTGCCGTCCATGGGGGCGTAGATACGGGTGTAGCCCAACTCCGCCTCGTCGCTGCGCAGGCTGGCCTGGGCCTGGCGGATCTGGGCCTGGTACATGTCGATACGCGCCTGGGTCACTTTCAGTTGGGCCTGGGCTGCCTGCAGGTCTTCCTGGCGCGTGGCGCCGGCGGCGGCCAGGTCGTGCTGGCGCTGGTACTGCTGCTGGGCGAGGACGAACTGGGCGCGTTGCTCGGCGAGCTGGGCCTTGAGGTTTTCGATCGAGAAACGCCCGGCATCCAGCTTGGCCTGCTGGGTGGAGGGGTCTATCTCGACCAGCAGTTGGCCTTGGCGCACTTCATCGCCGGCTTCGGCATGCAACTTGCGGATCTGTCCGGACGCCTGGGCGCCGACATCGACATAGCGCCTGGGCTGCAGGGTGCCCAATGCCGTGACGCTGCTCTCGATGTCGGTGCGGGTCACCGGCACGGTACTGACGGTGGCACCGCCGAAGGGCAGGGCCTTCCAGGCCAGCAGGCAGCCCAGGCCAAGCAGGCCCAGTGTGGCGCAGGCCAGGCGGCGGGTGTTGGATGTGCGAGTCATGCGGACTTCCAGCCGGAGGGAGTGGCCGAGGACGGCAGGGCGCGTTCCCGGGGGTGCCAGTTAAACGAATGCCAGGCAAGGCGATTTAATCCGGGGAGAAGGCTGAACGCCGTGTTGCTGAGAATAATTATAATTTGTAAGATCGCACGCTGATATCATCCAGACCCGCAACCCTGCAGGTCAGTGCGTGTGCAGGGGAACGCCAGGTGCCGTCGTGGAACATTACTATCGCGAATTGGTGAGCTTCCTCTGCGCACGCCTGGGCAATCGCCAGGCCGCAGAGGATGTCGCCCATGACGCCTACCTACGGGTGCTGGAGCGCACCGAAGGCGAGCAGATCGAGCATCCGCGCGCCTTCCTCTATCGCACCGCCCTGAACCTGGTGGTCGATCGCCATCGTCGTCACCAGATCCGCCAGGTCGAGCCGCTGGAAGTGCTCGACAGCGACGAGCGCTGGCACAGCCCGGCCCCTGTTCAAAGCATGCAACTCGACCAGCGCCTGGCCCTGATGCAGCGCGCGCTGGATGAGCTGAGCGCGCAATGCCGCGACAGTTTCCTGTTGCGCAAGATCGACGGCCTGTCCCACCAGCAGATCGCCGAGCGCCTGGGCATTTCCCGCAGCCTGGTGGAAAAGCACATCGTCAATGCCATGAAGCACTGCCGCGTGCGCATGCGCCTCTGGGAATCCTGAACACGCCGTGAAGCGCGGGTGAAAATTTCCTGTAGTGGCAACTTGATTTCTGGATGTTTCAAGGCAACTATCAATAAAGACCCCGCTCAGGCGCTGCGCCTGACGTTTGCCTTCACGGG
This sequence comes from Pseudomonas sp. MWU13-3659, assembly GCF_023757525.1. NCBI lineage: Bacteria > Pseudomonadati > Pseudomonadota > Gammaproteobacteria > Pseudomonadales > Pseudomonadaceae > Pseudomonas > Pseudomonas sp. MWU13-3659. Next base: position 14,054 of record NZ_JAMSHW010000048.1, read on the forward strand.
CGCAGTTCGGTCACGGAGCCACTTTCATCACCTAGCTGCCTGGGCCCGGACGATGCCGAACAAGACCTTGCGCATCCTCATCGCGGATGAGCACCCCGACCAGCGTCTGCAGCTGGAAAAACTGCTCAATGGCCTGGGCTACTACCGTATCGCCCCGGTGGAGAGTTTCGACGACCTGCAGCGCCTGGTACACAGTGCCCTGCAGCCGTTCAACCTGCTGGTCGGCAACATCGAGCTGGCCAGCCATGCGGGTGTAGACCTGGCGCGTTTCTGCCGGGTCAGCGCGCAGATCCAGCATGCCTTGCTCTACCACTCCCTGAAGCTGAAGATCCCGGCCGTGCCGGCGGGCGAGCGTCAGGCCGTGAGTGTCAGCCTGCCCGGGGTACCCGATAACCAGGCCATGGAGACGTTCATGGCGATCATCGACATGCCGCTGAAGGTCGGTGAGATACCGTTGCCGCCGAGCCTGGCCGGCGGCAACGGTTACCCCAAACGACGTATCAACTTCGCCCAGACGGTGTTCAGCCGCTCTTCTTGAGCCCGTCAGCGATCCCGCGTCCTCGGCATTTGCTATCCTCTGGCCTTTTGCCAAGTTGCGGAACCTGCCATGACTGCCATCGATACCGCCCGCGCGCCCCGGTTCAGCCGCGGCGACCACCGGACCTTGGGCCTGGCGGCGCTGGGCGGCGCCCTGGAAATCTACGATTTCATCATCTTCGTGTTCTTCGCCCTGACCCTCAGCCAGCTGTTCTTCCCGCCCGAGATGCCGGAGTGGCTGCGCCTGCTGCAGAGCTTCGGGATCTTCGTCACGGGCTACCTGGCGCGGCCGCTGGGTGGGATCCTGATGGCCCACTTCGCCGACCATCTGGGGCGCAAGCGGGTGTTCAGCCTGAGCATCCTGATGATGGCGCTGCCCTGCCTGCTGATCGGGGTGATGCCGACCTACGCCGACATCGGTTATGCCGCGCCGCTGATCCTGCTGGCCTTGCGTATTCTCCAGGGCGCCGCCGTGGGGGGCGAGGTGCCCAGCGCCTGGACCTTCGTCGCCGAGCATGCTCCGGCTGGACGGCGCGGCTATGCGCTGGGCTTCCTGCAAGCCGGTCTTACCTTTGGTTACCTGCTCGGGGCGCTGACCGCAACCTTGCTGGCGCAGCTCTACACGCCCCAGGAGATTCTCGATTACGCCTGGCGTTATCCGTTCCTGCTGGGTGGCGTGTTCGGTGTGATCGGCGTCTGGCTGCGCCGCTGGCTCGGCGAGACGCCGGTATTCCTGGCCCTGCGCGAGCGCCAGGAGCGTCCGGTGACGTTCCCGTTGCGCAGGGTGCTGGGCGAACATCGCCGCTCGTTGATTCCCGCTGCGCTGCTGACCTGCGTGCTGACGTCGGCGGTAGTGGTGCTGGTGGTGATCACCCCGACGGTGATGCAACAGCGTTTCGGCATGAGCGCCGGGCACACCTTCGCCCTCAGCAGCGTGGGCATCGTCTTTCTCAATATTGGTTGCGTGCTGGCCGGTTTTCTGGTCGACCGTATTGGCGCCTGGCGTGCGCTGATGATCTACAGCCTGTTGTTGCCGCTGGGCGTTGGTGCGCTATATGCCAGCCTGGTAGGGCAGTGGGGCGTGACCTGGCTGGCCTATGCCCTGGCCGGGTTGTCCTGTGGCGTGGTAGGGGTGGTGCCGTCGGTGATGGTCGGGTTGTTTCCGGCCGAGATCAGGGTTTCGGGGATTTCCTTCACCTATAACGTTGCCTATGCGCTATGGGCAAGCACCACGCCGTTGGCGTTGATTGCACTGATGCCGTGGAGCCCGTGGGTGTGTGTCGGTTTTTGTCTGATCATGGGCGTGGTGGGGCTGCTGACGGCACTGTATTTCGGGCGTCGGGAGCCGTTGGTGTTCGGTGTGGAGTCGATGCCGATCATGTGTGGTGACAAATGAGGCCGTAAGGGTGGCGAAGGGCTGAGGCAAGCTTCCAGGCGGGGGTTATTGGAATAACCTATTAGCCAAATTTAACCTGGAAGGTTAATTTCTCATGGAAAAGAGAACGCCTCATTGCTCACTTGCACGTGTGCAGGCCCTGCTGGCTGAAGGCTTGGTGCGAATTACCCACGCTGAGACCAAAGGTGCTGCAGAGCTGGGCATCAGTGAAGAGCAGTTGCTGGCCGGTGTCGCGCAGCTTACCCGTGGCGACTTCTACAAGAGCATGACCAGCTTTGCGGATCACCGTGTCTGGCATGATGTTTATCGTCCCATGACTCCAGTGGGCAGGGTGTATCTCAAGCTGGTGGTAATCAATGACTTGCTCATTGTGTCTTTCAAGGAGCTGTAAGCCATGAAGTGTCCGATCTGTGGGGCTGGAGAGCTGGTTCAGGCAGTCCGCGACCTGCCATACATGTACAAGGGCGAGGCGATGGTCATTCTGCAGGTCGAGGCCGAGTTCTGCTCGGCATGCGACGAAGCGATCATGACTGTGCCGGTGGCCCGACGAGTGAACGCTGAAATGCGCGCATTCAATCAACGCGTCAATGCCATGGCTGTAGACCCTGGTTTCATTGCCACTGTTCGCCGGAAATTCGATCTCGATCAGCGTGAAGCCGGTGAGATTTTTGGCGGCGGCGTCAATGCCTTCTCCCGCTACGAGAACGGCAAGACCAAGCCGCCGCTGGCACTGATCAAGCTGTTCAAGTTGCTCGACCGCCATCCTGAGTTGTTCGAGGAAGTCAGAACTACCTGACGCTATCGATCACGAAAAAGCCCCCGGGCCTCACGGCCAGGGGGCTTTTTCTTGCCGCAAGGGCAGGGCTTACATGTTCGGGTAGTTTGGCCCGCCCGCGCCTTCAGGGGTGACCCAGGTGATGTTCTGCGCTGGGTCCTTGATGTCGCAGGTCTTGCAGTGCACGCAGTTCTGCGCGTTGATCTGGAAGCGCTTGTTGCCGTCTTCCTGGGTGACCACTTCGTACACGCCGGCCGGGCAGTAGCGCTGGGCCGGTTCGTCGTACAGCGGCAGGTTGCTGGCGATCGGGATGTTCGGGTCGGTCAGCTTCAGGTGGCAGGGTTGTTCCTCTTCATGGTTGGTGCTGGAGAGGAATACCGAGCTGAGCTTGTCGAAGCTGAGCTTGCCGTCCGGTTTCGGGTAGTCGATTTTCTGCGAGTCGGCCGCGAGCTTGAGGCAGGCGTAGTCCGGCTTGGTGTCGTGCAGGGTGAAGGGCAGCTTGCCGCCGAACCAGTTCTGGTCGACGTAGTTGAACGCGCCACCGAACAGCGGGCCGAACTTGTGCAGCGCCGGGCCGAAGTTGCGGCTGGCGAACAGCTCTTCATGCAGCCAGCTGGCCTTGAACGCGCTGACGTAGCCGTTAAGCTGGTCGCCGCCTTCGCTGCCGGCGATCAATGCGTCGGCTACCGCTTCGGCGGCGAGCATGCCGGACTTCATCGCGGTATGGCTGCCCTTGATCTTGGAGAAGTTCAGGGTGCCCAAGTCGCAACCAATCAGCGCGCCGCCGTTGAACACCATCTTCGGCAGCGAGTTCAGGCCGCCCTTGCAGATGGCGCGGGCACCGTAGCTGATGCGCTTGCCGCCTTCGAGGTACTGGGCCATCACCGGGTGGTGCTTCAGGCGCTGGAATTCGTCGAACGGCGAGAGATACGGGTTGGCGTAGGACAGGTCGACGATCAGGCCCACCACTACCTGGTTGTTTTCCAGGTGATAGAGGAAGGAGCCGCCAGTGTTCTCGGCGCTCACTACATCCAGCGGCCAGCCGGCGGTGTGTACCACCAGGCCTTGCTCGTGCTTGGCCGGGTCGATTTCCCAGATTTCCTTGAGGCCAATGCCGTAGTGCTGGACGTCGGATTCGTTGTCCAGGTCGAAGCGCTTGATCAGCTGCTTGCCGATATGGCCACGGCAGCCTTCGGCGAACAGGGTGTACTTGGCGCGCAGTTCCATGCCTGGGGTGTAGAGGCCTTCTTTCGGGTTGCCTTCGCGGTCGACACCGAGGTCGCCGGTGACGATGCCACGGACTACGCCGTTTTCATCGAACAGCGCCTCTTGTGCGGCGAAGCCCGGGTAGATTTCCACGCCCAGGTTCTCGGCCTGCTGGGCCAGCCAGCGGCACAGGTTGCCCAGGGAGATGATGTAGTTGCCGTGGTTGTGCATGGTCTTGGGCACGAACAGGTCGGGGACCTTGGTCGAGCTGTCGGCACTTTTCAGCACATAGATGTCGTCGCGCTTCACTTCGGTGTTCAGCGGCGCGCCGAGTTCCTTCCAGTCGGGGAACAGCTCGTTCAGGGCGCGGGGTTCGAACACCGCGCCGGAGAGGATATGGGCGCCGACTTCGGAGCCTTTCTCGACCACGCAGACGCTGATCTCGCTACCGGCTTCGGCGGCCTTCTGCTTCAGGCGGCAGGCGGCGGACAGGCCCGCCGGGCCTGCGCCGACGATGACCACGTCGAATTCCATGTATTCGCGTTCCACTGGTTCTCTCCTACTCAAGGCTCATCGCTGTTGCTTGTCTTATGGGTGCTTGACGGTCATGCACGGCATGCGGCTGCTGTAGCTTCGTGGATGACGGACTACACCGTCTTGTCTTGGCCGCGCATTATATCTACACCACTTGGCGGGTCCAATACAAACGTTTGTTTGAATTTGCCGGAGCCCAGTAAAATCAAAGGTACGCGGCTGGAGGGTGGCCAATTTGCCGTATTGACCGGATTGGGTGTTACGGTCAAGATACGAGCGCTTTTACGCTCGCCGTAGGCTGACCGTCGGGCGCAGGTGCACCCCTAAAGACCAGGCGTGGAGCAGGGTTTGCGGGCCGAATCAGGTTTTGTAGTGGAGTCTACACGCCACGACAGAAAATGACCCGAGGGTTTTCGAACCCAAGGTCGTGACAGGACTGATCGGTCACTTGAAATTTTCCCGCCCCGGAACGTTTTTAGAGGTGCCCTTGTACCCACGCGCATTCGCCGGGCAGCCCCCAGGCGATCTTCTTTTCACCGGAGAGTAACGAGGAATCCATGAAGGTTCTTGTAGCTGTCAAACGAGTGGTCGACTACAACGTCAAGGTTCGCGTCAAGGCGGACAACTCCGGCGTTGACCTTGCAAACGTCAAGATGTCCATGAACCCCTTCTGCGAAATCGCCGTGGAAGAAGCCGTCCGCCTTAAAGAAAAGGGCGTGGCGAGCGAAATCGTCGTCGTCAGCATCGGGCCGACCGCCGCGCAGGAGCAACTGCGTACCGCCCTGGCCCTGGGTGCCGACCGCGCCATCCTGGTCGAAGCCGCCGACGAGTTGAGCTCCCTGGCCGTGGCTAAGGCGCTGAAAGCCGTTGTCGAAAAAGAGCAGCCACAGCTGGTCATCCTCGGCAAGCAAGCCATCGACAGTGACAACAACCAGACCGGCCAGATGCTGGCCGCGCTGACCGGCTACGCCCAGGGTACCTTCGCCTCCAAGGTCGAAGTCGCCGGCGACAAGGTCAACGTCACCCGTGAAATCGATGGTGGCCTGCAGACCGTTGCGCTGAACCTGCCAGCCATCGTCACCACCGACCTGCGCCTGAACGAGCCACGCTACGCGTCGCTGCCGAACATCATGAAGGCCAAGAAGAAGCCGCTGGAAACCGTTACTCCAGACGCGCTGGGCGTTTCCCTCGCCTCCACCAGCAAGACCCTCAAGGTCGAAGCGCCTGCCGCCCGCAGCGCAGGTATCAAGGTCAAGTCGGTGGCCGAACTGGTCGAGAAGCTGAAGAACGAAGCGAAGGTAATCTAAATGACTATCCTGGTTGTCGCTGAACACGAGAACGGTGCCGTAGCCCCGGCCACCCTGAACACTGTCGCTGCCGCCGCCAAGATTGGTGGTGATGTGCATGTGCTGGTCGCTGGCCAGAACGTCGGTGGCGTCGCTGAATCCGCTGCCAAGATTGCCGGCGTGGCCAAGGTGCTGGTCGCGGACAACGCTGCCTACGCCCACGCCTTGCCGGAAAACGTCGCGCCGCTGGTAGCCGAGCTGGCCAAGGGTTACAGCCACGTGCTGGCTCCGGCCACCACCAACGGCAAGAACATCCTGCCGCGCGTTGCCGCGCTGCTGGACGTCGACCAGATTTCCGAGATCATCTCGGTTGAATCCGCCGACACCTTCAAGCGCCCGATCTACGCCGGTAACGCCATTGCCACCGTGCAATCGAGCGCCGCGGTCAAGGTCATCACCGTGCGTACCACCGGCTTCGATGCCGTGGCCGCCGAAGGTGGCTCGGCCGCCGTCGAAGCGGTTGCTGCCGCTCACGACGCCGGCAAGTCGGCCTTCGTCAACGAAGAGCTGGCCAAGTCCGACCGCCCTGAGCTGACTGCCGCCAAGATCGTCGTTTCCGGCGGCCGTGGCATGGGCAACGGTGACAACTTCAAGCACCTGTACGCCCTGGCCGACAAGCTCGGCGCCGCCGTCGGTGCCTCGCGCGCCGCAGTCGACGCAGGCTTCGTGCCGAACGACATGCAGGTCGGCCAGACCGGCAAGATCGTCGCGCCACAGCTGTACATCGCCGTCGGTATCTCCGGCGCGATTCAGCACCTGGCCGGCATGAAGGACTCGAAAGTGATCGTCGCGATCAACAAGGACGAGGAGGCGCCGATCTTCCAGGTAGCCGACTACGGCCTGGTCGCCGACCTGTTCGAAGCGGTTCCTGAGTTGGAAAAGCTGGTCTGATCCGGCGGCTTCACTTATAAAGAAGCCCGGCCCTCATCTCGAGGGCCGGGCTTTTTTTATGGATGCAAGGAGTGTTGCATGGCGTTGCGCTGGAGCAAGGGGATGTTGGCCTGTGCGCTGGTACTGCTGTCGACCTCGGTGTGGGCAGTGGGCAAATGCGAGCGGCTGGTGGCCACGGGCAGCCCGGATGCGCCGCCCTATTCCTGGCAGGACCCGAGCGATCCGAAGCACCTGATTGGCGCCAACGTCGACCTGCTGCGTCAGGCGGCGAGCGAGTTAGGGGTGAAGGTGGACGTGCTGCATGCCGGTCGGCGTGACCAGGCGCTGGAGGAGGTGCGCAGTGGGCGTATGGACCTGCTGCTCGACACTCCCATGCAGGTTGCCCAGCTGACTGCACTGGACTATATCCACCCGGCTCTGCAACTCAACGAGTACCTGGTATGGACCCGGCATGACGCAACACTTGCGTTCGAGGGGCCGGCGGACCTGGCCCACTACCAGGGAAGTCTGTCGGAAAAGGCTCGATTGACGCCGGCATTCGAGGCGTTTGCCAAGGCCCAGTTGAAGCTGGAGCCTGCGCAGAATCTCACCCAGGCATTCCAGAAGTTGGTGCTTGGCCAGGTCGACTATGTACTGGCTGGCCGGTACTCCGGCATGGCCATGGCCCAGAGCCTGGGAGTGGGCAATGACTTGGTCGCCCGTGGCCTGCCGGTGGACCGTCCGGGTCTGTATCTGGCGGTGTCGCACAACTCGGCTTGCAACGACAGCTGGTTGCGCGGACAACTGGCAAAAAAACTGACAGAATTGCCGATCTCCGGGGCGACCGAGGCCGTGCTGCAGCGCAATGTCGAGCGCTGGAAGGCGCAGATGCAGGCGCCGCTGGACGCCCCTAAACACTAGGAAGATTGCGTGAGAATCCAACCTCTTATTCTTGCCCTGGTCGTGTTCGGCCTGGCCGGCTGCGCCAACGACCCGGCGCCCCATGAACAGCTGCGCCTTTCCGAGCAGGCGTTGGAACAGGCCAAGGCCGTTGGTGCCACTGACCAGGTGCCTGAGTACAAACTGGCCGAAGACAAGCTGGCCCGCGCCAAGGCCAACATGACCACCGAGAGCTACCGGGACGCGCGCATGCGCGCCGAGCAGGCTGAACTGGACGCGCGCCTGGCCGAGGCGCGTGTGCTGACCCAGAAGAGCGAGGAGCAGTTGCAGGTGTTGCAGTCGCGGATCAAGCGTTTGCGCAAGCAGTTGGAGGTGCAGCCATGAATCGCCTGAAGCCCATGGCGGCACTGGCCTTGATGGCGCTGGTCGGATTGCAGGGCTGCGCCAGCCAGCGCAGCGAGTCGGCGCTGGATGACGCCAGCACGGCGTTCCAGAAGGTCAAGGACGATTCCAATGTGCTGCGCAGCGCGCCGCGCGACGTGATTCGCGCAGGTGAGTCGCTGGGGCGTGCGGAGCGCCTGGCCGGTTATATCGGCACCGGCAGCGACGTGCGTCACTATGCCTATCTGAGCCAGCGCTACAGCGAAATTGCCGGTGAGCATGCCAAGCTGGCGCTGAACCAGGAGCGTCTGGCCAAGCTCGACCTCGAGCGTCAGCGCCTGCAGTTGGGCTTGCGCGAAGCCAAGCTCGCCAGTGTTCAGCAGCAGGGCAAATGGGTCGAGGCGCAGATTGTTGCGTTGGCATCCGAGCAGACCGACCGTGGGTTGGTGATGACCCTTGGTGATGTGCTGTTCGACACAGGGGAGGCGGACCTGAAGAACTCTGCCAGCCGTACCGTGCTCAAGCTGGTGCAGTTCCTGCAGCTCAATCCGCGTCGCGTGGTGCGTATCGAGGGTTACACCGACAGCACCGGCAACCCGGAAGATAATCTCAAGCTGTCCCGTGATCGTGCTCAGTCGGTTGCCGACATGCTGGTCGATCTTGGGGTCGACGAGAAGCGTATCCAGGTTGAAGGGTATGGTGACCAGTATCCGGTGGAGGCAAATGCCTCGGAGCGGGGCAGGGCGCAGAACCGTCGGGTCGAGATCGTTTTCTCCGATGACAAGGGCAAGATCGCTCCGGCGCGTTGAGTTCAGGCTTTTCATTCGCGGGCAAGCCCGTTCCCACAGAAACTACGTACATGCTGTGGGAGCGGGCTTGCCCGTGAATGGGCTGGAATAATCAATAGATAACTACCAGCCTGACAAGCAACTTTAAATTCCTTGATCTTGATCTTGATCTTGATCTTGATCTTGATCTTGATCTTGATCTTGATCTTGATCTTGATCTTGATCTTGATCTTGATCTTGATCTTGATCTTGATCTTGCTTCTAAGTGCGCGATAGTTCAGGCGCCGCCAAATGCGACTTCAGGAGGCCGAACGTAGGACTTGCGTAGCGGGGCGACGGGCATGGA
>NZ_JAMSHW010000049.1:0-21490 GCF_023757525.1 Pseudomonas sp. MWU13-3659
CGATCAACCAGGGCGAGCGCGTGACCCACGTCGCGCTAGCCGGCAACCAGATGGCCATCCGATGGAAGACGCAATCCGCCGCGCTGTAGAGCGCCAATTCCCCGAAATCACCGGGGGTTACCACTTACCGCGCTTCGGGCGCGTGGTCGCGGTACCGGATGCGCCGGCGGCGCCCGGGCTGTGCGACGACTTTCGCCCGCGCTTTGGCGTCGATGTCCAGGTGCTGCTGCCTGACGGCGAGCCGGATCCGGCGCTGCCGGTGTTCACCAGCCTGCCACTGCCGGCGCCCATGGGCGGGCAGGAGGCCGGCATGTTCGGCTTCCCCGAGGAAGGCACGACGGTGGTCGTGTCGTTCGCCTATGGCCTGCCCCACAAGCCGTTTATCCAGCAGATCCTGCCACACGGACTGAGCCTGCCCCGGGTACCGAAAGGCGACCAGGTCTGGCAGCACAGCGAGGCCTGCCAGCAGCGCGTCGACGCGGACGGCAACTGGCTGCGCCAGACGGACGGGAAGATCCAGGACAAGGCGATCGAGCGCGAGGTGGAGTCGCTGGCCAACCGCGAGCAGTTCCAGAGCCACACCAGGAACGTGGACGACCATTCCACCGAGACGGTGGGCGGGGTGAAGAAGGTCGAAGCCCTGGGCGCGCTGAAGTTGCTGTCCGGCGGATCCGCGAGTCTGGCCGCTGTCGATGACCTGCACCAGGCCACCGGGCGCGACCTCAACCTGGTGGTGGGGCAGAAGCTCAATGCGACGGTTGGCGGTGATGTCCAGGAGCGAATCGAGGGTTTGAGGAAAAGTGTGGTAGGTGTCAGTCAGCGCCTGCAGGCGCCGAAGACGTGGCTGGGGTCAGAGGGGGTGAATGTGCTGCAGGTGCTGTGTGACCTGCTCGACCTAGTCCAAGAGATGAACACCCAGCTGGCTGGGCATGTGCATGGACCGACGCCGGTGCCAAGCAACGCGGCTGCATTCTCCGGCGCCGTAGCGTTGATCAAGGGGTTATCCATCAAGCTGAAACCAATAACCCTTTAATCAGAAGCTATGGCGCAGTGGGATTCAGATATTAAAGAATCCAAGTGGCCAGGGGTCTATGGGACACCTAGAGCTTTTGCGATTACAGGACGAAGATATTCTTTGTCGAAGCTGCGATACTTGAAAACCGACAAAGTATCTTTCCCAGTGGCTGTGACGTAATCTTTTATGGCATCCACCATCATTTTTCTTGCACGCTCATAGCATGCTTTCATCGCAGCATCGTCTTCAAGAATTTTAAATATGCTCTCCTTGCGCTTGGTAAACTCGTTATTCCGCGCAGGCAAACTCAATACAATATTATCAATCAAAGGCTTTCGTGATCCATCTGCAAATGTCGCCTCAGACATAATAATGCTGCTCATAGCATGCAGAAACAGTAGACCACCCCTAGAAACAACTGCCTTCGCTTCGTCACTGTAGTTATTTGTGCGAAGATCAGAGTTTTTAAGCGACCAAGCTTTTTGATAGAGCTGCACAGCAAATCGATAAAAATCGTAATCTGCCAAATCGTTGAAAAGAGTACTATATTTTCCAGCACTATCAAAGAAGCTACTAGGATCATTCAAGGATATTATAGCTTCCTTATTAGCAACAGTGTTCACAACCTGAGCCATCTTCAGGAGACTTACAACCTTATTACCCGTATAACCTTGACGCTTATAGTAATTCTCACGACGCTCATAGAAAATACCCACCTTCTCTAAATGCTTTTCGATATTTCTTTGTATATTGTCATTAGCTTTTAGGCTGGCAGCTTTAACTGGATTCTGCGAGTTTGTCGCACTTATAATATCCGTCTGAACTTCCAAATCATCCGTATTGACAATCTTTACGAACACCTTGAGTGTTTTGGGTAGTCCGCCATGTTCTTCAAATGCCGTATGCAGACAGTGTATGGTTTGGCATCCATTAACGATCTGTGGGTTCGTTATGGCGTACTGATTACTCCCTACTGGTTTCACCGCCTCCCCAATGATAGTCAAACCATTGTTCATCGCCCAAAATATATCAGACTTGATTTTGCTCTTCGCCGTCTCGATTATTGAACTGTTAATTGCAGTATCTTCGCCCAGGAAGAAACGCACATTCCCGTCTGTGAGATAGCTTTTGAACTTACCCTGCTCGTCCAGCAATGAGCGCACAAGATCATCGCCTGCTACGAATCCACAAAAGCCACTGGTCTCCACGTCGCGTTCTTTAATCTCTAGCGGCTGCGAAACAAAATTCACCTCAATTAACTCATCAACTGACTCCGTCAAGTTCAGTAGTTGCTGCGCGCCAAGATAACTGACTTCAAAGGGAATATTGAGCGGATGTTCCTTCAACTCTTTTTCTAGCTGAAAGATCTTCTCGGGGATTTTCAACTCAGGCGCGATAGTCACATAAAACACTTCGCATGAAAATTTAGCCTTCGCGAGGCCACATCTTCGAAAAATCTTCCTAATCAAGTCTGCCTTTCTAATAAAGTCAGGGTTAGCGCCAAGATTTTTTAGCTGCTCCAGATCAAGCTCAAGATTGAATATTTCATCTATTCCCTCTTTGGTTTTTCTGAAGCCATCTACAGAAAAGCCATTTTCTTTCTTAACCTGAAAGAACTTAACCTTTACATGGCTCTCTTTGTTAAGCGGATATTCATCATCATTCACAGGCGCTCCATTACAGAAAACATAGCAAAGATCTATGCCTTCATCACCGCCTTCGCCTAATATCCCATCCATCAAATCATCTAATTCAAGGCCGTTCAAATACTTTAAGTTGGCGAACGAAGCAACAGCAATTTCAAATTGATTCTTATTAACCGTTTTAAGCTCAGGGTTATCGATGAACAATTTCCCAATATGGTCATCAACCAAAATTCTTAAGCTCATTCGATCTCCCTTCGGTAAATGTAATGGCGACTGGCCACCCAAATCCTAACCCTCGGCTTTACTGGCTCGCTAGCCCCAAAATGGCTGAATGAGAAAAATACGGAGGTAAAATTCACTTATCCCCCTCCCGCCGACGCGCTTCGCCTCGTAAAAAAATGCAAAGGGGCTGGGCTTTGCTACGGCCGGCCACGGCAGGCGCGGCGCGGGCCACGGGGGGACCGAGGGGCATTGCACACTGTGAAAAGGATTGAAGGGCTGTGCAGGGCTGGGCCACCGAGAGTGTCCACAAAGTGTCCACAGTGCTCTCGGATACCTGACCCAAATATCCGTGAATAACCAATAAAATCAGCTGATAGCCGGCTTTTATCAATGAACGCTGGGCGATAGGGTGGACTTGTAATCAGTAGAGTCCGGGGTCGACTTCTGCTGCGGCACCATATTCAAAGCCTCGCTACGCGGGGTTTCTTGTTTCTGGCCCCCAGCTCACCCCTCCATCAACGCCTTCTGCAACTTCCTCACCTCCACCCCACTCAACTCAAGCGCCACATTCCCTCCTTCCTTCCCCATCCCCTTGATCAACACAATCCCCCCCTTGTTGAAATTGCGCTCCTGAGCCAGTGGGTACATCGCAATGATGTGATCGACACTGACCACGTAATGCCGATGGTTGGTGATCTCGAAACTGACGAATCGGCTCACTCCGTGTGCTCCTTGCAGTGCTGACCAGCGCGCCCAGGTTGCAATCCACGCCATCCAGAGGCGCCCCACAAGCCATAGTAGCCTTCCGCCAGGCCTGCGACAGGTTGTCAGCCCTTTCCACTTCTTGTTTTCGCTCAATAAACCTTATGTTTAAAAGGGGTAATCCTGTGTCCGACGGCTTTCGTCGACTTAAGGAGAAGTCCCATGAGTGAGCAAGACGGATTGGCCCTGACCCGCCGCGGCATCCTGGCGGGCGGTGTGTTACTCGGTGTTGGCGGCACCCTGCTGGGCACTGGCCTGGCCCAGGCAGCGGAGGCGGAAGCAAAAGCGTCGCCTGCGGACCTGGCGAAGCTGGAGCGGGTCAGCGTGGAGCTGGTCGCTCCGCCCCAGGTGCACGCCCACACCCAGCGTGCGCCCGGTAAACCCCGCATCGTCGAGTTCCGCCTGGTCATCGAGGAAAAGGAACTGGCCGTCGACAACAACGGCGCCTTCATCCATGCCATGACCTTCAACGGCTCGGTGCCCGGCCCGCTGCTGGTGGTACACGAAGGTGACTACGTCGAGCTCACCCTGGTCAACCCGGCCGGCAACAGCATGATGCACAACATCGACTTCCACGCCTCCACGGGCGCCCTGGGCGGCGGCGAGCTGACCCATGTGAAGCCCGGCGAACAGGTGAAATTGCGCTTCAAGGCCGATCGGGCCGGGGTGTTCGTGTACCACTGCGCGCCCGGTGGGGCGATGATCCCGTGGCATGTGGTGTGCGGCATGAACGGCGCGATCATGGTGCTGCCGCGCGATGGCCTGAAAGACCAGGATGGCCGCCCGCTGAAGTACGACAAGGTCTGGTACATCGGCGAACAGGACTACTACATTCCCCGCGACAAGGACGGCAAGTACAAGCGCTACCCTACCCCCATCGCCAGCTTCGCCGACATGCAGCCACTGATGAAGGGGCTGGTGCCGACCCATATCGTGTTCAACGGCAGCGTCGGCGCATTGACCGGCAAGCAGGCGCTGACCGCCAAGGTGGGCGAGACGGTGCTGATCGTGCACTCGCAGGCCAACCGCGACACTCGCCCGCACTTGATCGGCGGGCACGGCGACTATGTCTGGGCCTCCGGCAAGTTCGCCAACCCACCGCAGCGCAATCTGGAAACCTGGTTCATCCCGGGTGGCGCGGCGGGCGCGGCGCTTTACACCTTCCGCCAGCCCGGCCTGTACACCTACCTCAATCACAACCTGATCGAGGCGGTAATGCTCGGCGCGGCTGCCCATGTGCAGGTCGAAGGGCAGTGGAACGATGACCTGATGAGCCAGGTGGAGGCGCCCGGGCCGATCAAGTAGCGGCGTTGACCCCGATCAAGCCCCTTGGCCATGCGCGGCATAGCCTGAGCGCAGGCATCCACTTCATGGAGGGAGACCATGGCCAAGAAATTTCCCGTGAACCCCAGCCACCCCGAGCGGATCTGCTGGGGCTGCGACCTGTATTGCCCGGCCAAGGCACTGGCCTGCGGCAATGGTGCGGAGCGAACCATGCATCCGGCGGAGTTGTTCGGCGAAGACTGGAACCTGCAGACGGATCTGCTGGACCAGCCATTGCCCGACACTTCAGCCACCCGACACCAAGGTTGAGCCAGGCAGCCGATAACGGCACCATGGCGGTCGCCCAATCACCCAGCAAGGACCGCTCATGGATTTCCTCAAGAAGCTGCTTGGCCTGTCACAGCCAAATGCCAGCGAGACCGATGCTCAGCCGCAGCCGCAAGGTGCCGAGCCTGAACCGACGATGACAACCATTGAAGCCGCCAACCAGACCGCCCGCGAGGCGGGCTGCGCCGTACTCGATCGCCATTGGCAGACGGTCGGCAACGTCGAACAGGACGTGCTGGGCTATGCCATCAGCCCAAGCTTGATGGGCGGCCCACACTGGCCATCGACCCGCCAGGCCTACCGGGTTGTACGGCGGGAGCGCAGCATCCTGCTGGCCAGCGATGGCCTGTCTGATCCGTTCGATGATGTCGAAGGCGCCGGCAATGGTTTCGAGCTGGAACTGTTCGTCGAATCGGCCGACTTCCCCGAAGCGGTGTACGGCAAGACGGGCGACGTCAGCCCGTTCATGGGTAGCTGGGCCTTCGACGTAGTACGCACCGTGGCCGATACCGTGGCTGATGCGGGCGGCATCAATCACCGTCTGGAGCGCTTTGGCGTGCTGTCGTTCGAACTGCCTGGCGTGAGCGAGTCACCGTGCATGAAGGGGCAATTGCCCGCGCACTTCGTGACCGAGGATGACTGCCTCGGTGTGCTGGTGGGCGGGCCGGCGCCTGACTTCAGCACGCATCTGGCAGACATGCCGCTGTCACCGGTGACGCTGGTGCCGGTGGTGCTGATCACCGCTGCCGAGCTCGATTATGTGCGTAGTGGCGGCGGCCAGGCGCGGATGGATCTGGTGGAGCGCCTGCAGGCCGCAGGACACGGGCATGTGAGCAGTTTGCAGCGAGAGAGCGTGATCTAAAGGTATTGCCCGGCAGGGCTTACTTGCCCTGCAACACCTTCAGCGCCGCTTCGGCCAGGAAGCCCGAGCGGCTCTTGTGCTCGGGGTGGTTCTGCACATAGCTGTCGATGCGGGTGAGCAGGTAGGCCGGCAAGGTGATGTTGAGTTTTTCGGCCTTGCCCAGGTAACGGGTGATGTCGATGTCGATCAGCGCCCAGGTGCATCCGGCGAACGCCGGGTTGGCCGCATGCTCGCTGACCTTGCCGGCCTTGGGGATCTCCTGCTCGTCCTGAGCGAGTAATTCGAGGTGGCCTTCGATCGCCTCGCGGGCCATGGCAATGGCATCGTCTAGGTCGTCGCCGGCCGAGAAGCACCCGGGGATGTCTGGCACTTCCACGCCCCAGGCATGCTGGTCGTCGCCAGGGAGGATCGCGATAGGGAAAAGCATGGCTGGGGTTCTCCTGGTCAGCTGGCGTAACCGATCCGTGCCTGACGCAGGATGCTGGCCGCGGTGGCGGGCAACAAGTCCTTCTTCGGGTGCGGGATGGTGACCAGTCCGGTCTTGTGGGGGTGCTTGAAGTGGTGGTGGCTGCCTTTCGAACGCACCAGGTACCAACCATCCGCCTCGATCACTGCAATCATTTCGCGGCTATTCATGACCCAATCCTTGGGTAAGCCGGACGGTGGTTAGTATAACCACCGAACAGGCTTTATCAACACCATACCCACCAAGGCGACGAGTGGGCGATCCGAAGGGAATTATGGTGATTGGGCGGTGAGGCGATCGGGGAGAAGTGATGCAGGGGGTTGCACAGGGCCCGGCTATGCCGGGCATCGCCAGCAAGGCTGGCTCCTACCTGAGTTGGATTGACCCCTCACGTTGCAAGCCCCGCCACTTCCTGCGCCACCCCCAGGAACGCCGCCGGCAAACGCGCCTGGCGCCGCTCCTTGAGGCAATACAGGTACTCGTGCATCACCGGCGCGTCCTCCAGCACCAGCACCCGCAGCTCCGGGTTATGCGGCACTTCGTGGCGGGCGATGATGCTGATGCCGATATTGCGCAGCACCGCCTCGCGGATCGACTCGCGGCTACCGATCTCCAGCAGCGCACCGGCCTTGACGCCGGCCTCCTGCATCATCTGCTCGGTGAGTTTGCGGGTGGTCGAGCCCTTTTCGCGCATCAGCAGGCAATGTCCGGCCACCACGTCGATGGAAACCGCCTGGCGGTGGGCCAGCGGATGATTGCGGTGCACCGCCACCACCAGCGGATCGGTGCCCAGCACCCGGCGCACCAGGCGCGCGTCCTCCAGCAGTTGCGAAGAGGCGGCGATGTCCACCCGATAGTCCTCGAGCATTTCCAGTACCTGCTGGGAATTGCCGATTTCCACCGCCACGTCCACCAGGGGCAGGCGTTCGCGGTAGATCTTCACCAGGTCGAGGATGTAGTACGGCGCGGTGGCGGCGATGCGCAAACTGCCCTGGGCCTGCCCGCTGTTGCGCAGCTCGAACTCGATATCGGCCTCCTGCTGCAGCAGGGCCTTGACCATCGGCAGCAGGCGCACGCCCTCCTCGCTCAGCACCAGGCGGCGGCCGCCGCGGTAGAACAGCTCCACCGCGTACTGGCTCTCAAGGTTGCGGATCTGCGTGGTCACCGTGGGCTGGCTGAGCCCGAGCTTCTTCGCCGCCAGGGTGATGCTGCCCAGGCGGGCCACCATGTAGAAGGCTTTGAGCTCGGCGCTCAGCATTGCTGGGCTCCACAGCCGCAAGCTTCAAGCCGCAAGCCACAAGAAAAAGCCAGGCCGTGTCGTTTCACTAATCTCACGTTCACCTCGATCAGCTTGCAGCTCGCAGCTTGCCGCTTGAAGCTGCTACTTCCGCAGCAGGCGCAAGCCGTTGAACACCACCAGCAGGCTCACGCCCATGTCGGCGAACACTGCCATCCACATGGTGGCCATGCCGGCAAAGGTGATCGCCAGGAAGATCGCCTTGATCCCCAGGGCCAGTACGATGTTCTGGGTGAGGATCGCCGCGCTTTGGCGCGATAGCCTGACGAACGCCGGGATTTTGCGCAAGTCGTCGTCCATCAGCGCCACGTCGGCGGTTTCGATGGCGGTATCGGTACCGGCGGCGGCCATGGCGAAACCGATCTCGGCACGGGCCAGGGCCGGCGCGTCGTTGATGCCGTCACCGACCATGCCGACCCGGTGGCCCTCGGCGTACAGGCGCTCGATGGTGGCGAGCTTGTCGGCCGGCAGCAGGTTGCCCTCGGCCCGGTCGATCCCCACCTGGGCGGCGATGGCCTGGGCAGTGTGGGGATTGTCGCCGGTGAGCATGACGGTCTTGATACCGAGCGCATGCAGTTCGGCGATGGCCTGGCGGCTGCTGTCCTTGACCGTGTCGGCCACGGCGAACAGCGCCAGCGGGCCGCTGCGGTCGAGCAGCAGCACCACGGTCTTGCCCTGGCGCTCCAGCTGGTCCAGCTCGGCTTCGAGCTCGGGCGAGCACAGGCCCAGTTCCTCGACCAGGCGATGGTTGCCCAAGTGGTAGGTTTCACCGTCGATGTCGCCACGCACGCCGCGCCCGGCCAGGGCGGCGAACTCGGTGACTTCGCTCAGCGCCAGGTCCTGCGCCTTGGCGAACAGGGCGATGGCGCCGGATACCGGGTGGTCGGAACGGGCGGCGAGGCTTGCGGCCAGCGCCTGGGCACGGCCTTCGAACAACGGGTCGAGCACCTTGCTGTCGGTCTGCACCGGCTTGCCGTGGGTGATGGTGCCGGTCTTGTCCAAGGCCAGGAAGTCCAGCTTGCGTCCGCCTTCCAGGTACACACCGCCCTTGATCAGGATGCCCTTGCGCGCGGCGGCAGCCAGGCCGCTGACAATGGTCACCGGGGTGGAGATCACCAAGGCGCACGGACAGGCCACCACCAACAGCACCAAGGCGCGGTAGATCCAGTCGAACCAGGCGCCGGCCATGAACAGTGGCGGGATGATTGCCACGGCCAGGGCCACGGCGAACACCACTGGGGTATAGATGCGCGAGAACTGGTCGACGAAGCGCTGGGTCGGCGCACGAGCGCCCTGGGCCTCTTCGACGGCCTTGATGATGCGCGCCAAGGTCGACTGGCCGGCACCCGCGGTGACGCGGTATTCCAGCGAACCGGCCTGGTTGATGGTGCCGGCGAACAGTTTGTCGCCCACGGTCTTCTCTACCGGCAGGCTTTCGCCGGTAATCGGTGCCTGATCGACGCTGGATTGCCCACTGACAACCTCGCCGTCCAAGCCGATGCGCTCACCCGGGCGTACCCGTACAAGGGCGCCCAATGCCACCTCGCGCACGTCGACTTCGCGCCACAGCCCGTCTACCTGCTGCACGGTCGCCATGTCCGGTGCCAACTGCATCAGGCCACCAATTGCGTTGCGCGCGCGGTCCAGCGAACGGGCTTCGATCAGTTCCGCCACGGTGAACAGCACCATCACCATGGCCGCTTCCGGCCACTGGCCAATCAGCACGGCGCCGGTCACGGCGATGCTCATCAGGGCGTTGATGTTGAGGTTGCGGTTCTTCAGGGCGATCCAGCCCTTCTTGTAGGTACCCAGCCCGCAGCCGAGGATGGCCGCCAAGGCCAGCGCCGCCACCACCCACTCCGGCGCCTTGCCAGAGAAGTGCACGAGCTCGGCGGCGATCGCCGCCACACCGGACAATGCCAGCGGCCACCAGCGGGTCTTGCTGGCTTGGGGCACTTCGGCGCTGCCATCGCCCTCGTCCGTCAGCGGCTCGGCCTTCATGCCCAGGCTGTCGATGGCCTGCTCGATCTGGCCGGTGCCGTCGTGGGTGTGACGCACTCCCAGCACGCGGTTGATCAGGTTGAACTCCAGTTGCTCGATACCGGCCAGCTTGCCCAGCTTGTCCTGGATCAGCGTCTGCTCGGTCGGGCAGTCCATTGCCTGGATGTGGAAACGGCTGAGGCGCGCCTGGGCACTGGCCTTCTCGGTCAGTTGCACCAGGGCCGGCGCGGCGTGGGAGCCGCAGCAGCTGTGGGCATGGGTGTCGTGGCTGTGACCCTTTTCACCATGGTCGTGGTCATGCTTGTGTTCGGGGCTGACTGGCTGGTTCATGGAATCATCCTTAAAAAAGGCACGAGCTCCCTGTAGGAGCCGGCTTTGCCGGCGAAAGCGTCCGCCCAGGCAAAGGTGTCGTTCCTGCTGACGCCTTCGCCGGCAAAGCCGGCTCCTACAGGGAGGGTTGTTGCCAAGTGAACACCCTGTAGCCACTATAGGGTCAAGCCCCTTGCTGGAGATTAGCCATGAAGATCGGAGAACTGGCCAAGGCCACCGACTGTGCCGTGGAGACCATTCGCTACTACGAACGTGAGCAGTTGCTGCCCGAGCCTGCCCGCAGTGATGGCAATTACCGGCTGTATACCCAGGCCCACGTCGAGCGGCTGACCTTCATCCGCAACTGCCGCACGCTGGACATGACCCTGGATGAGATCCGCAGCCTGTTGAACCTGCGCGACAGCCCCGAAGCGTCGTGCGGTAGCGTGAATGCGCTGATCGATGAGCATATCGCCCATGTGCAAGCGCGGATTGACGGGTTGGTGGCACTGCAGGCGCAGTTGGTGGAATTGCGCCAGCAATGCAATGCGCAGGGGGCGGAGTGCGCGATTTTGCAGCAGTTGGAGACGAATGGAGCGGTGTCGGTGCCGGAGACTGAGCATTCGCATGTGGGGCGTAGTCATGGGCATTAAGTGATGACCATGAGCTCTGGGTCATTTGCTATAAGGAAGAGAAACGTCCCGGTGACCCCCATGCAGCGCCCCATTAACCAGGCTGATTTCCGGCCAACTGGAAAACGCTGGGGTACACAAAAAAAGAGTGCATGCAGGTGCTACCGGCGTTGCTCGGTAACCCAGTATATCAATACCACTCCTCCTAAATTTCTTGATATACCACCACTCAAAGGCCTCCCCGATTGGTGCGAGATCAGCGTGTTGGCGCTCCGCCAAAGTGCGATGTGCCCTTTCCAATGAAAAGTAACGCACGAAAATTATTGGCTGGCCATTTTTTACTAATACCTAGCTCAGCAGTCAATCTTCACGGTAGTTCTTCCAATCGTCGACATCACTCATGACCTCATCTACACACTCGATCAGCTTTGCATACAAGCCCCTAACTTGCTCAAAAGATAAATCTTTCTGCAACAGTTCCCGAACCCGCTCGTAAAATACGTTGTCATAGCTCGCTTGATATTGGATCACACCTGTAGCATGAATCTTTTTAAATAGGAACGGGAGCAAAATATGAGGATGATCATTCCTTACGTTATCAAAAACCCTGGGGAATTTATCAAGCACATCTTGATTGACAGCCAACTCACCCCACACCTTAAAATATTTCGAAAGCGGCAAAAGAAATCTTTTGTTCCCGTAACCTGTCGCAGCCATTGACGATAGTTTGATCTTAAGAGCATCCAATGTGTATGGGTCACGCCGAAACTTGTGCATCCTATAGACCAGTGCAGTTTTCCAAGCGTCAGCTTGAAACAGATCAACAAGATAATTTGGCGTGTGACTTTCGGATAAACGCTCACAAACTTCTTTCCCTAAATACTCCTGACACGAGAGTGCTGTAATTCCATTAGCCTTTCGCCCATCCAGCCAACCACTGAACACAATACGCTCTATATTTTCACTATAACCCAGGGCTACCAAATCAATATGCTGGTCGATTTCGCTACCCAAATGCCTAGCAAAGCTCCACTCATCTGAACGCAGAAGCTCAGAGAAATTTCCTCGCGTGAATACAATTTTCTGCCATTGATCTCCAAACTCCCTCGAGATGGAAGACCATTCTCCTCCGTGAGTAACCGCCATGTCCGCCAAGAACAAAGACAATTGCTTCCGCCGTTCTTCGTTATCACCAGCATAATCATCTTTTCGGATTTTCTTCTGAAGCGCCACATAAAGTAAATGACGCAACTCATCGGCAGCACTCAGCGCTACTCTGCTTCGGTCGGCAGTAAGCCACTCGTCAGCCCGCCCGAACATAACATTGAAGCGGATATTTAATTCCGACTCCCGCGGTGCGGATTGGAAAAAACTCGGAAAATCGAACGACTGGCCTCTATAGTTAAACCGGGAATTTTTTCGAGACCTCTTTGCATCCCTACTAATTTCCTCCAGCACAATCCCAACTATGATGCCTTCACCTACTTCTATATAGTCCCAGACCACCTTGTCGGAATCTGAAAATCCATTTGAGAAGCCAATCACCCCATGCCGCTTTGTAACAACACGACCTACACAAGAAATCACCGTTCTCGAGAAAAACTCAACGACATAGTCCGCAATTTCTATTGAGTGGGGGTAGTCATCTTCAAACAAGGGATCGAAATTTTGCGCCACCGCCCTATGTATTGGCTGACGAATAGCAAAGCCGCTCTCTTTGTAGACCGGCAAAAGCATCTCGATTGACAACGTCGTCCCAGGCTTGCGGAAAACATCCACAGGAAGTTTTTTGATCATGAAAAGCCCATTCTCTTTGCAACTTGGGCTATACAGGGAGATCTCTATACATTCATTATCAAATATGCTTTTAGTATCTAGCGACAACATCGGCGCAACCATGAATACGCTATGAATGCCAATACCAAAAGCACCTGAGGGCCTCATCCATTCAGGCATGGTCTCAATAATTTTTTGTCTTTGCTTATTTTTTTGTGAAGCCCCAATCCTCCTAATATACTCTAAATCATCAAAACTTATGCCAGTCCCTTCATCTTCAATGGTCAAAACCCAGGTTTGCAGCGTAGCGCCTGTATCGTCGCAGAGTCTTTTCCCCCGCTCTTCAAGCTGAACATTAATAGTTGCATGCTTCAATACAGCCCTAGCACTTTCCGGAGTTGACCAATCAACCTCAGAGAAAGAATTTTTTCTTACCCAAAGTGCCAAAAGCGTTGCATCAACGGCATTCTGCAAAGCCTCCCTAATGTAATCAAACTTATTCGGATACAGATTAGCACCGCGAATAAGCTCGTACGCCTTACCACTGTCAATAGAAAACTCTGGTCGCTGTCCTTTTTTTAGGATCTGGAACTCCCCATTCATTGATACATCGAGGGTGCCAAGGGTGGGCAGCAGTCCCAGTTCTCGATCAGGTACAATTTCCTGCCAGTTGGCCATTTGCATTTGAATTTCCAATGCCAACCAGTCAAACCACTTACAAGTCTCACTGTAGCTATCAAGCGTATGACACTCAGCTTTTACTTCAATCCTTTCTCTGTCAACTCGCAAATGGCGGATCGCAAGATGCTTTTCCTCATGCGCCCTACTTAATGCTGGTCGACCATCTCCGGCAATTTGCTGCATGACCGGACAGAACCTATTGTCATCAAGGTCCAGTAGGTCGCCCAATCTTAGTAAGCAGGCGATATATCGAGGATGGCAATCATCCTGGCCTAGCCCCGCCTCCCTGAAAGGCAGGCCATCTGCTGCCATAATCTCAGCAAAACTCCGACCATGCATCTCACATATTCGCCCCAAGACCCTGAATAGTCTCGCAGGGATAAGTTCAGTTCTCGGAGAGCTTAAGCCGATAGCCTCCATGGGCGAGTTCACTATCTGGCTAGCTCGATTCGCATGCTGATACCTGAACCACTCAGCCATCAAGTATGTAACTTGATCAACAGCTTCGACTGGCGTGCTAGCTTCAGCAAACAATCCAGAGGCTGCTTTTCCTCTCAGAGCGCGCGCAAACTTACAAAGGTCATGCTTGCTATCCTGAGCAATTTCGCTGAGAAAATCTTGAAACTCCTGGCTATTGAACGCAGCTTTCTTGTCTTCCCATGGCACAACCATACCTATATCGTGCCAATAAGCCGCTTCCAACAAAAGCCAAATATCCGTAGCAGACAGTAGCTTTATATTTTCCCCTAGCAACCGCTCAATATTTACAAGAATTTGTTTACTATGCGATTCATCATGCCGACTATAATGAGGAAATAAAACCCCAATTGTCTGAAGTGCTTTCGGGATAAGCTTCTCATCAAACCCCCACTGACTTTCAAGCATACTGAGCGCTGGTCGCTCGCACTTCTCCTTCAGATGCTTTTTCAAAAGATCTGCCAATTGTTACTCCTTCAACAAATTTCAAATCAGTGCAGTTGGGGTAGTTGAGTTTATACCGCCATCGGCGCCGTCATCGGCGCATGGTGCTCATACCCTTCCAGCGAGAAGTCGCTTGGTTCGATCTTCTCCAGCCACTCCGGCTCGTACTTGCCAGTCTTGGCAAACTCCGGCACGCGGTCGCTGATCACCAGTTTCGGCGCCGCCAGCGGCTCGCGCTTCATCTGCTCGTTGAGCATGTCCAGGTGGTTCTCGTACACATGGGCATCGCCGATGAAGTAGGTGAACCAGCGCGGGGTGTAGCCGGTCAGGCGACCGAACAACGACAGCAGCGCCGCGCCTTCGGTGAGGTTGAACGGCGTGCCCAGGCCCAGGTCGTTGGAGCGGATATAGAGCGTCAGGGAAATTTCCTTGGTCTCGACATTCGGGTGGAACTGGTACAGCAGGTGGCACGGCGGCAGGGCCATTTCGTCCAGCTGGGCGCAGTTCCAGCCGTGGAACAGGATACGCCGGCTGCCCGGGTCATTGGCGATGGTGTCCAGGCACTGGCGCACCTGGTCGATGGCCTTGTACAGGATGACGAACGCCTGGCCGTCCTCCTCGTCCTGGGCGATGCGACGGAAGCCTGCCTTTTCAGCCATCTCGATGGCGGCCGGGTTGCTCAGCGGGATGCGCTTGTAGCCCGGCCACTGGCGCCATTGCACGCCATAGATCTCACCGAGGTCGTCATGGCCCTGGCGGAACGGGTTGGCCAGCCACTGGGCATTCTCGTTGGCGTTCTGGTCCCAGACCTTGCAGCCCAGCTCGCGGAACTCGCCGGCGTTCTTCACGCCGCGCAGGAAACCGACCATCTCACCGATCGCCGACTTGAACGCCAGCTTGCGCGTGGTGATGGCCGGGAAGCCTTTCTGCAGGTCGAAACGCAGCATCGCGCCCGGCAGGCTGATGGTGCGGATACCGGTGCGGTTTTCCTGCAGCGTGCCGTTGTCGATGACGTCACGGACCAGATCTAGATACTGTTTCATGGCTTACCTGTAACAAGAACGGCAGGGGGATCGCCCCTGCCGTGGGAATCAAACGGTGGCCTTGGCCGTCGGTTTGCGGTTGTAGGCCAGCCAGATCAGGAAGATGCCGCCGACGATCATCGGCACGCAGAGCAACTGACCCATGGTCAACCAGCCGAAGGCGATGTAGCCGAGCTGGGCGTCGGGTACCCGCACGAACTCCACGATGAAGCGGAAGATGCCGTAGAACAGCGCGAACATGCCGGAAACGGCCATGGTCGGGCGCGGCTTGCGCGAGTACAGCCAAAGGATGACGAATAATGCCACACCTTCGAGGGCGAACTGGTACAGCTGCGACGGGTGACGCGGCAACTGCGCCGGGTCGCTGAACGGCGGGAACACCATGGCCCAGGGTACATCAGTGGCCTTGCCCCACAGTTCGGCGTTGATGAAGTTGCCGATGCGCCCGGCGCCCAGGCCGATCGGCACCAGCGGCGCGACGAAGTCCATCAGTTCGAAGAACGATTTGTTGTTGCGCTTGCCGAACCACAGCGCCGCCAGCATCACGCCGATGAAGCCGCCGTGGAACGACATGCCGCCCTTCCACACTTCGAAGATCAGCGTTGGGTTGGCCAGGTACTGGTGCAGGTCGTAGAACAGCACATAGCCCAGGCGCCCGCCGACGATCACCCCCATCGACAGCCAGAACACCAGGTCGGAGAGTTTCTCGCGGCTCCAGGTCGGGTCGAAGCGGTTCAACCGGCGCGAAGCCAGCAGCCAGGCGCCGCCGATGCCGATCAGGTACATCAGGCCGTACCAGTGGATTTTCAGTGGCCCGAGGGCCACGGCCACGGGGTCGATCTGCGGGTAAGGCAGCATTGTCTTTCCTCTAGTTTCAGATAAGGAAGCTGAGTCCGACGCAGAACAGCAGTGCGGCGAACAGGCGCTTGAGCACACGCGGCGACAGCTTGTGCGCCAGGCGCGCGCCGAAGCGGGCGAAGAACATGCTGGTCACGGCAATGCCGACCAGCGCGGGAAGGTAGACGTATCCGATGCTGTGGGCCGGCAGGTGCGCTTCGTGCCAACCCAGCCACATGAAGCTCAGGGCGCTGGCCAGGGCGATCGGCAGGCCGCAGGCCGACGACGTGGCCACCGCCTGCTGCATGGGCAGGCTGCGCCAGGTCAGGAAGGGCACGGTAAGCGAACCGCCGCCGATACCGAAAATGGCCGAGGCCCAGCCGATCACGCCGCCGGCTGCGGTCAGGACCGGCTTGCCGGGGATGCCACGGCTGGCCTTGGGCTTGAGGTCCAGGGCCATCTGCGCGGCGATCACCAGGGCGAACACGCCGATGATCTTCTGCAGCATAGGGCCCTGGATCAGCGAAGCTGTCTTCGCACCGACCAGCGCGCCAAGCAGGATGCCCACGGTCATCCAGGCGAAGATCGGCCACTGCACCGCGCCTTTGCGCTGGTGCTCGAGCACGGCGTTGATCGAGGTGAAGACGATGGTCGCCAGCGACGTGCCAACCGCCAGGTGGGTCAGCACCGAAGGGTCGAAGCCCTGCAGGGTGAAGCTGAACACCAGCACCGGCACGATGATGATGCCGCCACCGACGCCGAACAGCCCGGCCAGCACACCCGCGCAGGCGCCCAGCAGCAGATAGAGAGCGAATTCCATTCGTGGCCCCAGTGGAAAACAATCCGGCATGGTAACGGAAGCCACGCCCGGCGCTCTAGTGAAGTCTGTGTCAGGTGATGGCTAGCGGCCGACGGCGCGGGTAGAGTGGCCGAAAACACAGGGGATAACCTATGTGCCTGATCGTATTCGCCTGGCGGCCGGGAACAGCCCGGCCGCTGATCGTCGCGGCCAACCGCGATGAGTTCCATGGCCGCCCTACCCTAGCACTGGGCGCCTGGGAGGATGCACCGGGGGTGTATGCCGGACGGGATCTGGAGGCCGGCGGGACTTGGCTGGGGGTTGGGCCACACCGCAGGTTCGCGGCGCTGACCAATATCCGCGATCCGCGTCAGCCGTTGGGGCCGCGCTCACGGGGTGAGCTGGTCGCAGCGTATCTGCGGGGCGAACTGGGGGTCGAGGCCTACCTCGATCAGGTGGCCAGCCGTAGCGGGCAGTACTCCGGTTTCAACCTGCTGGTCGGCGATGGGCAGCAGTTGGGTTACCTGCATGCTCGCGAAGCGGGGCCGCGCCTGCTCTCGTCCGGTGTATACGGACTGTCGAACGCCGGGCTGGATACACCGTGGCCGAAGCTGGTGAAAGCGCGAAGCGGGCTGGAGGGATTGCTTGATTCGGACGATCCACAGCGGCTGCTGGCATTGCTGGCTGATGCACAACCTGCGCCGGACAGCGAATTGCCCGAGACAGGCGTAGGGCTGGCAACCGAGAAGCTGCTGTCGAGCGTGTTCATCGCCAGCCAGAACTATGGGACGCGGGCTAGCACGGTACTGATCGTGGATGACCAGGGGCGGCGACGGATGATCGAGCGCAGCTTCGGGCCGTTTGGTGGGCACCTCGGGGAGGTCAGCCTGGAGGTTTGAGGTGATTTCGCGGGTGGTTCGCCGGCAAGCCGGCTCCTACAGGATAGGCGTAACACCACGGCCGTCGTAGGAGCCGGCTTTGCCGGCGAAAGGGCTCGTCCGGACGCCGCGAATCAGAGGCTCTTGTTCGGCCCGATCATCCGCGCCAAGCCAAGGTTCTTCAGCGCCAGCTGCAACGAGCTGTGGATAACCTGCGGGTTGTCGTGGCTCATGGCGTCGGCCAAC
The DNA here is from genome assembly GCF_023757525.1 of Pseudomonas sp. MWU13-3659. NCBI lineage: Bacteria > Pseudomonadati > Pseudomonadota > Gammaproteobacteria > Pseudomonadales > Pseudomonadaceae > Pseudomonas > Pseudomonas sp. MWU13-3659. The sequence goes on from NZ_JAMSHW010000049.1 coordinate 18,005, forward strand.
AGCTCCTCGGCCTTGCTCTTGTTGATCTGGCGCAGCATCCACTTCACCTTCGGCAGGTTGGTGGCGTTCATCGACAAGCTGTCGAAGCCCATGGCCATCAGCAGGATCGCGGCTGCCGGGTCACCGGCCATCTCACCGCAGATGCTCACCGGCTTGCCTTCTTCGTGGGCCACGCTGACCACTGTCTGCAACGCCTGCAACACCGCCGGGTGCAGGTAGTCGTACAGATCGGCGACCCGCGGGTTGTTGCGGTCAACGGCCAACAGGTACTGCGTCAGGTCGTTCGACCCGACCGAGAGGAAGTCCACCTGCCGCGCCAGCTCACGGGTCTGGTACACGGCGGCGGGGATCTCCACCATCACCCCGACCGGCGGCATGGGCACGTCGGTGCCTTCGTCACGCACCTCGCCCCAGGCACGGTGGATCAGGTGCAGCGCTTCTTCCAGCTCATGGATGCCAGAGATCATCGGCAGCAGGATGCGCAGGTTGTTCAGGCCCTCGCTGGCCTTGAGCATGGCGCGGGTCTGCACCAGGAAGATTTCCGGGTGGTCGAGGGTGACGCGGATGCCGCGCCAGCCGAGGAAGGGGTTTTCTTCCTTGATCGGGAAGTACGACAGCGACTTGTCGCCACCGATGTCGAGGCTGCGCATGGTCACCGGCAGCGGGTGGAAGGCCTGCAGCTGCTCGCGGTAGATCGCCAGCTGCTCTTTCTCGCTGGGGAAGCGCTGGTTGATCATGAACGGCACTTCGGTGCGGTACAGGCCAACGCCCTCGGCGCCGCGCTGCTGGGCCCGGGCCACGTCGGCGAGCAAGCCGGTGTTGACCCACAGCGGCATGCGGTGGCCGTCCGGGGTGATGCACGGCAGCTCGCGCAGGGCGTCGAGGCCGCGGGCCAGCTGGCGTTCTTCCTCGACCACGTCGCTGTACTGCTTGCGCAACACCTCGCCGGGGTTGGTGAATACCTCGCCCTTGTAGCCGTCGACGATCATGTCGATGCCGTCGGCCTTCGAATACGGCAGGTCGACCACACCCATGACGGTGGGGATGCCCATCGCCCGGGCAAGGATCGCCACGTGGGAGTTGCCCGAACCGAGTACCGAGACCAGGCCCACCAGCTTGCCTTCCGGCACCTCGCCAAGCATGGCGGGGGTCAGCTCCTCGCTGACCAGGATGGTGTTGTCTTCATAGACCAGCGACTGCGAGCGGGCCTCCTGGAGATACGCCAGCAGGCGCCGGCCCAGGTCCTTGACGTCCGAGGCACGCTCGCGCAGGTAGTCGTCGTCCATCAGCTCGAAGCGGTTGACGTGCTCGCCAACCACCTGGCGCAAGGCGCCCTGGGCCCACTGGCCGGTCTTGATGACCTCGACCACCTCGCCACCCAGGGCGGCGTCCTCGAGCATCATCAGGTACACGTCGAACAACGCGCGCTCCTCGGGGCGCAACTGGGTGGCGAGCTTGGCCGACAGCTTGCGCATGTCCTCGCGCACGCCTTCGAGGGCGTTGTTGAACAGCTTGAGTTCGTTGTCGATGTCCTCGACGGTGCGGTCCGGCACCACTTCCAGGTCGGCGGGCGGCAGCATGACCACGGAGCGGCCGACGGCGGCGCCCGGGGAACCCGGCACCCCGACGAAGCGGGCCTCCTGGATGCCCTTGCCCTGGCGGCCCAGGCCGCGGATGGAGCCGGTGGCCTCGGCGTGGGCGATAACCCCGGCGAGCTGGGCGCTCATGGTGACCAGGAAGGCTTCTTCGCCTTCGTCGAACTGGCGGCGCTCCTTCTGCTGGATGACCAGCACACCGACCACGCGACGGTGGTGGATGATCGGCGCACCGAGGAAGGAGGCGAATTTCTCTTCGCCGGTTTCGGCAAAGTAGCGGTAACGCGGGTGGTCGGCGGCGTTCTCGAGGTTCAGCGGCTCCTCGCGGGTACCGACCAGGCCGACCAGGCCTTCGTTGGGGGCCATGCTGACCTTGCCGATGGAGCGCTTGTTCAGGCCCTCCGTCGCCATCAGCACGAAACGGTTGGTTTCCGGATCGAGCAAGTAGACCGAGCAGACCTGGCTGCCCATGGCCTCCTTGACGCGCAAGACAATGATACCCAATGCCGTCTTGAGATCTTTGGCGGAGTTCACTTCCTGGACGATCTTGCGCAGCGTATTGAGCATGGCTCGGGGTCGGACTCCGTCGTCAGTCGCGCGTCAGCAGGCGCGGGGCTAGCTCTTTCAGGGCGCGTCGGTAGACCTCGCGCTTGAATGTCACCACCTGGCCCAGCGGATACCAGTAGCTGACCCAGCGCCAGCCGTCGAATTCCGGTTTGCCGGTGAGGTCCATGCGCACCCGTTGCTCGTTGCTCACCAGGCGCAGCAGGAACCACTTCTGTTTCTGGCCGATGCACAGCGGCTGGCTGTGGGTGCGCACCAGGCGTTGCGGTAAACGATAACGCAACCAGCCGCGGGTACAGGCAAGAATTTCCACATCGTCGCGTTCAAGGCCAACTTCTTCGTTCAGCTCGCGGTACAGGGCATCTTCCGGCGTCTCGTCAGGGTTGATGCCACCCTGGGGGAACTGCCAGGCATCCTGGTTGATCCGCCGAGCCCATAGCACCTGCCCGGCATCATTCGTGAGAATGATCCCGACATTGGGGCGAAAACCATCCGGGTCGATCACGGCAGCAACCTCGCAAACGCATGTCGCGGCATTGTTCCACAAAGCCTGAGCGCGCAGCAACGCGCCCGCCAAGCTTATGTGCAGCGAGGTGAAAACTCCGTATTCTGCGGGGCTCCCGGAAGCTGATGCGAGACTACCCATGCGCCTGGCGTTATTCGACCTGGACAATACCCTCCTCGGTGGCGACAGCGACCACGCCTGGGGTGACTACCTGTGCGAACGGGGCATCCTCGACCCGGTCGCGTACAAGGCACGCAACGATGCCTTCTACCAGGACTACCTCAACGGCACCCTGGACATGCAGGCCTACCTGGCCTTCTCCATGGAAATCCTCGCAGCCAGCGAGCCCGCGCAGCTGGCGCAGTGGCACCGCGAGTTCATGCGCGATTGCATCGAGCCGATCATCCTGCCCAAGGCCGAGGCCCTGTTGCGCCAGCATCGCGAGGCCGGCGACCAGCTGGTGATCATCACCGCCACCAACCGCTTCGTTACCGCGCCCATCGCCCGCCGCCTGGGGGTGCGTACCCTGCTGGCCACCGAATGCGAAACACAGGACGGGCGCTACACCGGGCGCAGTACCGATATACCGTGTTTCCGTGAAGGCAAGGTGACGCGGTTGCAGCGCTGGATGCTGGAGAACGGTTTCGATCTCGACGGCAGCTGCTTCTATAGCGACTCGCTGAACGATGTACCGTTGCTGGAGGTGGTGGAGCGGCCGGTGGCGGTGGATCCGGATCCGAAGCTGCGGACTGAGGCCGAGCGCAGGGGCTGGCAGATCATTTCACTGCGCGACTGAACTGACGCGCCCTGTAGGAGCCCGCC